>NZ_FRAY01000004.1:300000-447383 GCF_900142475.1 Fibrobacter sp. UWH4 | reverse complement strand
AAAACATGAAGAACCTGGTCGAAGAAATCCTGAAGGATACCCCGCTCCAGAAGAAGTAACCGTCACCAATACTCCTTATATATGATGAAGCCCCGCGCAATGCACGGGGCTTTTATTGTCGCCTATCCATGCGTTTCGCACATGGCGTCCCGGCACGGTTGCGGCTCGCCCCCCTCGCTTCGTCAATCCTTTAGGCATCGGACATTCAGGTAGTTGCCCGATGTCATGGACGTTGCCGGGTAACCGACATTGAGTCCGTCAAAAACGAGCGTCCCGAATTCGCTTTCCGTGTCCGTCCATAGGTAGGCCGCCACTCCCATTTGCACGAATTTCAGGGTGTTTCCGATGATGCTGTAGCGTCCTGCCGGGTAAAGGCTGAATCCGTAAAGATCGCTTCCGTTTCCGCTTTCCCAGCCTTCGGTCGTCCTGAGAGCAGTCATGTCCTTCCCGGTGTTATCCTCCAGGTCTACAAAGTCCTGGGCGGACGGCAGCCGCCAACCCTCCGGGCAGGCCGTCTTGGCGTCGTCGGGAGAATACATCCTGCCGTATTTTTCGCAGTTCTCGTCGTCGTTTTCGTAGCAGTAACTCGTGAAATCCCCCTTGTATTTCAGGTTCTCGGCCAGCCAGGTCTGCGAGCCTATCGTCGTGGTGGCGTAAGTCCGCCCGTCGCGCTCGTCCGTGAAGGTCCCGGCGACAACCTGAGTAGGGTCCACGGCGCCCCAGGGAATATCCGTCGCCGCGCCCTTTATGCAGCGGAGCGATTCGAATGCGTATGGCGAAGCCAATTGGACAATCGAGCTGGTATCGCCGAAAAGGAGTGTCCAATGCTGCGGGATTCCCATGTTCGTCGAAGTCATGATAAAGAAGGCCCCGTAGCCGAAATACTTTTCCTGCCTTTCCGTTTCGGGCGGCAGAACGGAATAACCCGGGAACAGTGCCGTAAACCCGTAATCGTCCGTTCCCATGAACTCTTCTGCCGCCGCCTTTTTCCCGGCGACGTCGCGCCCGCCCATTTCTTCTTCGAGAATCTCGAAGTCGTCAAGGTTCGGCACGCGCCAGCCCTCTGGGCATATCCCCTGGACATTGCGCCCGATATCGCAGGGCTCTTCGGTGCAGTCCACTGCCGCGGCCCATGTATAGAGCCGCCCGTATTTTTCGCAGTTGGCGGGATTTCCTTCCGGGCAGTAACTGAGGGAATCCATGGTTTCCGAAGAAGCCCGATAGGCGTAGTTCAGGTTCTCCGCCATCCACACCTGTTCGCCGATTTTTACCGTCCTGTACACTTGACCGTCCCGCTTGTCCACAAGGAGCGTGGAATCGGCTTCAGCGTCTTCTCCCGGGGCGTAGAACTCGGCAATGCAGATATCCTTCATTCTCTTGGCCGTAGCCTGCAAGTATTCATCGGCGGCAACTTTCGGCGTGAACTTCATGACGCACGAGAGGTGCAGAACGCTGCATTTTTCCAGTTTGAAATAGTCCGTGAAGACGCCGTCGTTTTCGGCACAGTAGTCTGCGAAGGCCGTAGAATCCGCCCGGCAACTTGCTGTGGCACTGTCGCCGTAAGAATTGTCCAGGTGATCCTCCACTACAGCGTCCAGCGAATCCCGATTCAAAAATTCCGTATAGATGTTCTTCTTGTAGGTGCGAGTCAAGTTCATGCGGACGCCGTTCTGTTCGGCATACAGCTTCACGGTGCAGGCTTCGCCGACGGTTTCGCCAGCATGCTCGTAGTAGGGCTTGGCGGCTGTGGTAAAATCGACATCGAACCACGACAAGCCCCGTTCCTTGTCCTTGACTTCCACGAGCCTCAGGGCGACCTTGGGTTCCCATGTCATGAGCCTTGCATAGGCGGCGCTGTCCAGGCTGGCGTTCTGCTCTTCGGTGTAGCCGTTGGCGATTTCCTTTTCCGAATCGCTGCAGGCGGTGCAGAACAGGAACGCAAGGCAGGGGATGGATAGAATGTTCGGGGAAAATCTCATTTTTTAATCTCTTTTGTCAACGGGAACAACTGCAGGTTCACCCTGTAAATTCGGTCACAACTCTCCGTGGCAGAAACGATTCCGGCGATTTTCTTGCGGCAGATGTCCAGTTCGTTTACAATCTGCTCGTATGCCGCACGATTCACGGCGACCGTCATTCCCGAAAAGTTGCGCTCCGTTACGGGGAATGCCTCGACGGCCTTCTCCGCAAGCCTTGCCATCTGCCTGTGCATGCCGCGGATGGCCCGCGGAATCTTCTCGGACGAGCCAAGGATTGCCTTGTCGGATTGGACATACCTGTTGCGCCGCTCCTTCAGAAACCCCGCCTGGACCAGGAAATCCAGGGATTTCTTCACGTTCTCGGGAGTCACGCTCTCGTGGAGCATGTTCGCGATTTTTGACGGCGTGGCATTGGCGACCCTAGGGGCAAGTTCCCTTAAGATTGGGTTCCACCAGTTCTTGAAGTATTCGTAGCCGTCGCCCCCTACGACCCGGATCCTGTCGTCCTTTGCCAGGGACTGCATGTGTTCAAGGGCGGCAAGTTTCTTCTTTTCTACGGGAGAATTGCAGTAGGTGACAAGTGCCAAGAAGTAGGATGTCTGGATTTTGGAAAGCCCCATGAGTTTTGCCAGGCGACTTGCGCCGACACTGCTCAACTTTGACTTTCCGTCGCAGACAAGTTTCAAGAATCTTGTATTGGCATATCCCGCCATCTTGTTGAAGCCGCGCCAGGACAGACCCGTCATCAACTTACGTTCTTCGTAGAAATCCCTGATAAAAGGGCGGTAGTCGTTGTAGTCGGATATCGGTTTCATAGGGCTTCTTCAAATTTACCTTATTAGAGAAAAAATTGCAATTTTTACGGAGCGGAAAATTTTGATAAGATATGCTTTTTATCACTCTCCCTTTAAGAAAATTCTCCATATGTCGCAATGTGAGACATATAGAAAATTTTTTGTCCGAAGCGAAAAAAAAGTTTTTTTTGTGTGCGTTGAAGGCTTGCGCTGAACGGGGGTGCTTTGTTATTTTTAGGGGGTAAGGTTTACAAAGGGATGTTTTTTATGAGAAATTCTTTTTTACAGTCATCCTGGAGCCTGTCATTCTGGAGGGGCAGAGCCCCGATAGAATCAGCGGCGATAGGATCCATCCTGACGGCACTTTGCCTTGGGTTTGCCCTTTCCGCCTGCGATGACTCGTCGTCGGCGGGGGGTGATAATGGTAGTGGCGGCAATCGTGGTGGTATTCCTGACACCGTCGAGACATTCATGGAACTGTCGGATTACGACTGCGGCAAGAGTCAGAAGTGTGTCGCCACCTACCTGACGGAATACCATGACATGGCAGTGTGCGATGGCGACAACGGCTGGGTCATCGGGACTCTCATCGAGAAGATGGACTGCGACTTTTCTTCGTCGAGCGCCAAGGCCACTGATAAGGATAGTGGGCCTGCCGAAGGCTCCAGTTCGTCGGTGGAGAAGGGGCTGCCGGACAGCGACGCCAAGTCCAGCAGTTCGGCGAAAGAAACCAAGACTTCTTCTGACTCCAAGAGTTCAAGTTCTGTGAAGTCGGGTGACTCGTCCAGCAGCAGTTCCGCGGACAAGTTAGAGTCTTCGTCTAGTAAGGGCGAAGTTCCGAAAAGTTATGCCGAAGCGAAGGTCATGCCGTCTGGAACATGCGATTGTTCCAAATACAACTGCTTCACGACAGAATACCTGAACCAGGAATTCCTTGAAGCGGGTAAGTATGGTGAAATTCTCGATGAGCGAGATGGTCAGGTTTATAAGACTGTTCAGATTGGTGAGCAGATTTGGATGGCCGAAAACATGAATTTCGACTACAACTACAATGATTTTCATGGCGAGAATTTTGGCAGCAAATGCTACAAAGAAAGTGCGGACTCCTGCGCCAAGTATGGACGTCTCTACACTTGGGCTGGGGCGATGGACAGTGTCAAGACCGGTTGCGGTCGTGGTTGGAAATGCGCGGCGGATACCGGAAGGGTGCAGGGCGTCTGCCCGAACGGCTGGCACTTGCCCGATACGGCGGAGTGGAATGTGCTGATCGACGCGGTGGGCGGTGTGTCTACTGCGGGAACGATGCTGAAGACGACTGAAGGCTGGCAAATCGATGCGTACCGCGGCATGGATGTCATCGGCACGGACGCTTATGGCTTTTCGGCGCTCCCGTCCGGCGCCAAAGAGACCGGCGGGTACTTCTACTACGCGGGTCAATACTCGCACTTCTGGTCCTCTTCGGAGTACATGGGGGACAACGCGTACATCATGAAGATGACCTACTATACTGCGCTCGCGACTTGGAGCTACCGCACAAAGTACTTCGGCCACGCGGTCCGTTGCGTCAAGGACTCGGACTAAATCTCAAAAGGTTTCTCTATGAAAAACACATTCGCGAAAAAGTTTATGGTCTACGCCCTTGCGGGGGTGCTCGGTTTCGCCCTTTCCGCCTGTGACGATTCTTCGTCGGCGGGGGGTGATGACGGCGAAACAAGTGTCCTGAGTAGCAGTGCCGAAATGTCATCGTCATCTCGTCATTGCGAGGACTGTAAGGACGAAGCAATCTCCAGCAGCGGCAAGTCCAACGATCCCGCCGAAGTGACCGACGACTCCAGCGACAGCAAGGACAATCCTTCTTCGGCAGGAACATCGACCAAGTCCAGCGCTTCCGAAGAGCCTGACTCCAGCGGCTCCGAAGGCGTGGAAGGCTCTTCCGCAAGCGTTCCCGGCGGCAGCAGCGACTCCAGCGTTTATGACGCCGATAAGAACACCCTGAAGGACCTGCGCGATGGACAAGTCTATAAGACGGTTAAAATCGGAGATCAGGTTTGGATGGCTCAGAATCTGAACTATGCGCCAGACGAAAATCATGTGCACTCCTTGGGCGATTATGCCTGGAGTGGCTGTTATGGCGGTAAGGCGGACTCATGCGCCAAGTACGGTCGCCTGTACACCTGGGAAGTGGCCATGGACAAGGCTGGTTGTGGCTATGGAGAATCTTGCAACAACAGTTACGAAGGTTCTCAGGGTATTTGCCCTGCCGGCTGGCACCTGCCAAGTTACAATGAATGGGAGACCTTGTTTAGGAATGTTGGAGGAGAAAATGTTGCTGGTAGAAAGTTGAAGTCGGAGGAAGGATGGAACTATTACTCCGAGTCAACCAAGGGTATCGACTACTACGGCTTTTCCGCTCTCCCTGCAGGCCGCAGAGACGACAATGGCGATTTCAACAGTGCCGGCGACCGCGCCCGCTTCTGGTCGTCTAGCGAGCACAATATCTACTACACCTACGGCATGGTCTTGTACCACAAATACCTGGGTGCTTACCTGTACGACGAGAGTAAGTACGACGCGTTCTCTGTCCGCTGCATCAAGGACTCTGAATAAATTCCAAAAGGTTTTGCTATGAAAAATACATTCGCGAAAATGTTTACGGTCTGCGCCCTTGCGGGGGTGCTCGGTTTCGCCCTTTCCGCCTGCGATGACTCGTCGTCGGCGGGTGACGATAATGGTAGTGGCGGGAACCGTGGTGGAATTCCTGACACCGTCGAGACTTTCATGGAACTGTCAGACTACGACTGCGGCAAGAGTCAGAAGTGCGTTGCCACCTACCTGACGGAATACCATGACATGGCTGTGTGCGATGGTAACAACGGCTGGGTCATCGGGACTCTCATCGAGAAGATGGACTGCGACTTCTCTTCATCGAGTGACAAGTCGAGCGATAGCAAGTCCAACGATCCCGCCGAAGTGACCGACGACTCCAGCGACAGCAAGGACAATCCTTCTTCGGCAGGAACATCGACCAAGTCCAGCAACTCTAGTTCTTCGAGTGTCACCCCGAGCGATGTCGAGGGGTCTAGCAAAACCGCCTGGGATTACTTGAATCCGGACATTAACTATGGCGAGTTTACCGATGAACGCGATGGACAAGTCTATAAGACGGTTAAAATCGGAGATCAGATATGGATGGCCCAGAACTTGAATTACGATCCGGGCGATGTGTCCAGCTTGGGTAGGTATGCATGGAGCGGCTGCTATGGTGACGGTGCCCTTGATGAAATCAGTAAAAGAGTTTTGACGGAAGAAGAGTTTGCTGCGAACTGCTCCAGGTACGGTCGCCTGTACACCTGGGAAGTTGCAATGAATAAGGTCAATTGTGGCTATCACTACAATTGCGACATTGGCAACGAAGGTACGCAGGGCGTTTGTCCCAAAGGCTGGCATTTGCCTACAAAGGAAGAGTGGAAGAAACTGGTAGAACCAATAGCGAGCGGCGTTGAAGACCTAACTACTTACTGGAGTTACCTTGGTGCTAGTGTAGAGTTGAAGACTGCGGACTGGTGGAAGGAATATTCGACTTCTACGTCGGGAACGAATGCCTCTGGTTTCTCAGCCCTCCCTGCAGGCTTTATGTACATCGGAGAATTTTTTAGGTCAAAGGGCGTTGGTACGTTCTTCTGGTCTTCTAGTGTGTACGGTAGCGACAAATCCTACTGTTTGAGATTGCAACACGACGACGATTCCGCCCTTTTGTGGGGCGAGTGGAAGAAAAACGGCTTCTCCGTCCGTTGCATCAAGGACTCGGAATAACCCGCCGATAAACAATCATTCCACACCCCACACTTCACATTACACACTGGAATCGCGTTAGGGGGCGTCGCACCTTTGTGGCGAGACTTGCGATAGATTCTGCTCCTTCGAACCTAACTCAACTAAGGCAACAAGTTGCCAAGTTTCGTATATCGACTTCGCCCTGACGGGCTTCGCTCAGGATGACACATCGCAAGGCTCGATGAGCCGAGCGTGCTCGGCGAGCAGCACCCGACCCGGCCCATGGCTGACGCTGGGAGATCCCCGCCTTCGCGGGGATGACAAGAAAGGTTGCGGGGATGACAAGTTGGGGCCGGGGAACGCCCAATAAATGGCTAAATTTCGAAAATTATTTAGTAGGAAAATTATTTTTCTGCTAAATAATTTGTTATATTAGGGGTATGGAATTCCTAGATCGTGAAGAAGAATCGAAAAGGCTGAAGGCGGAACTCTCCCGGAAGGGGGCGTCTTTTGTCGTTGTCTATGGCCGTCGCAGGTTGGGCAAGTCCACCTTGTTAAAGCGCGTCTTGAAGGAAAACGATATCTATTTTATGGCGGACCGTTCAGAAGAATCCGCCCAGCGGCGTTTCCTGGCCATGGCGATTGCAGTCCGGTATGAGGGTTTCGATTCCGTTGCTTACCCCGACTGGGAGTCGCTTTTTAGGGCTTTCAACTACAGGTGCGCGAAGGGTTCTACGCTCTGCCTGGACGAGTTCCCGTATCTTGTGAAATCCTGCGAGATGTTGCCCTCTACGCTGCAGAAGCTACTGGACGAAAAGTCCTTGAACTTCAACCTGGTGATTTGCGGCTCGTCGCAACAGATGATGTTCGATGTCGCCCTCGACGAAAAATCGCCGTTGTATGGGCGTGCCCATGAAATTCTCCGGTTGAAGCCTATTCCGGTTTCTTACTTGCCTTCTGCGTTGAAAATTTCGGCAAAGGAGGCCGTTTCTGAATATGCCGTTTGGGGCGGGGTGCCCCGCTATTGGGAATTGCGTGAACGGTATCGGAATTTCAAGTCGGCCCTGAGGGAATTGGCCCTTTCTCCCATGGGCGTCCTTCATGACGAGCCTGTGCATATTTTGCGCGACGACATGCGCGACCTGGTGCAGGCTTCCACACTTCTTGGAATCATCGGGAACGGTGCGAACCGAATTTCGGAGATTGCGGCGCGTGCCGAAAAGAATGCGGCGACTTTGAGCGCCCCTTTAAAAAGGCTTGTGACCATGCAGCTTGTGGACCGGGAAATCCCTTTCGGTGAAAATCCTAAAAACAGCAAGCACGGCATTTACCACTTGTCCGACCCGTTTATCAGTTTCTATTACCGGTTTATCAGCCCGTATCGCTCGCTGTTGGAACTGGGGCGTGTTGATTACGTGGAAGAAATCGTAAAACAGCATTTCCCTGAATTTGAAGGATTTTGCTGGGAACGCCTTTGCCGGCAGGCGGTTAGTGGGCAGGTTGTCGGTGGCGAGATGTTCAATGTGGCTTCCAGGTGGTGGGGCAATGTCGGCAAGTCAGAACGGATCGAAATCAATGTCGTTGCCGAAAGCATGGACAAGAAAACGCTACTTGTCGGGGAATGCAAATGGACGAATAGCGAAAATGCAGGGCGCCTGTTTGCTCATCTGAATGAGCAGGTCCAGAAATTGCCGTTCGTCCACAAGTATAGAAAAATCGTCCCGGTTCTTTTTTTGAAAGAAAGACCTCGCGACAAGACGGATGGAATTGTCTTTTTGCCGGAAGATGTCCTTAAAATTATTTAGTAGGAAAATTATTTTTCTGCTGAATAATTTATTTGCCCAAATCTACCATAAAATGCCTACATTTGGCAGGTTATAACTCCTATATGTCCCAGGTTGAGTCATATAGAAAATTTTTGACGGAAAACTTGAAAAAAGTTGTTTTTATGTGCGCTGAAGGCTTGCGGTGCAGGGGGGTGCTTTGTTATTTTTAGGGGGTAAGGTTTACGAAGGGATGTTTTTATGAAGAAGTCTTTCCAGCGTGTCATTGCGACCCTGAACTTGTTTCAGGGGAAGCAATCTCTAGCCATCATCTTGTTGGCGGCAATCTTCGCCCTTTCCGCCTGCGGGGACGACGACTCGTCTTCGCCGAGCGCGAAAGGACTCCCTGCCGAAGTGACGGACAAGGCGGAACTCGAAACATACGAGTGCAGCATGGATGTCATCGGCGAGAAGGTCTATGTGACCGAACTCGAAGAGAACTACGAATGCGACGGCGAAAAGTGGTTCAAGTCCTACGACCAGGCAAAGCCGAGTTCGACTTCTACAAAGTCGTCGAGCAGCAAGAATCCCGACGGCTCCAGCGACTCCAAGACTGCCGACAAGGAAGGCTTGTCGAGTAGCGCTACCGGCGGGGCAGCCTCAAATCACGATACCGTTGATGTAAAAATCGTTTCTTCGGGGACTTGCGACTGTTCAAAATACAAATGTGTCACAACGGAATTCCTTAATCAGGATTTGTTAAAATCTGGCAAATATGGCGAATTTTTGGATGAAAGGGATGGAAAAGTCTACAAAACAATTGTCATTGGTGTCGGGGAACGAACTCAGACCTGGATGGCGCAAAATATGAATTTTAGCGATTCGGTTGTGAAATCTCACTGCTATGATAAGTTGGAAACGAATTGCGAAAAATATGGTGCCCTATATATTTATGAAAATGCAAAAGGAGCATGTCCTGCCGGTTGGCATTTACCTTCGTCGGGTGAATACGAAATTTTAAGCGAAAACGCGGGGGGACATAATGGTCTGAAATCTCAATACGAATGGGAAAAATCTCAATTAGACCGGTTTGGCTTTTCGGCATTACCTGCAGGTTTTTATAAAGAGTCTGCATACAAAGATAATGGTGATGAAACTCGGCTTTGGACATCATCTCTCCATCCGAAACGAGATCATTGGGTTCAACAGTGTGATACATACCGCTTGTCAGATGTTGATATGTGGAGTGGCATTCAATCGTGGTTCGTTGATGAGAGTTATTCAGTCCGTTGTATTAAGGATGTTTCTGAAAAGAATCCCGCCGATACAATTGTTATAAAGGGGTATGAAGGTTCGTATGGAACTTTGAAGGATGAACGAGACGGAAAAGAATATAAAACCGTTAAGATTGGACCTCGTGAATGGATGGCTGAAAATCTTGATTACGACACTTTGAATGCATCCAGTACTTCGTACGGAGGAAAATATTATACAGCGAATCAAGCCCGTGCTGTGTGCCCCCAGGGATGGCATCTGCCCTATATGAGCGAATGGGATTCGCTGGTAGCCTATGTGGATCGCAATAGGGAAAATATCTCGATTGCATCTGCGCTAAAATCAACAGACGGATGGAATTACCATCCTGATATTGAACCGGGTAGGGATGTCTTTGGATTTTCGGGAACTCCTTCTGGATATATTTCAGGAACATTTCGTAGTGGCGAGTTAAATGGAAACGGAACTTCGGGTTGGCTCTGGGCTAGGGATATTTTAGGCAGCAGAGATGCACAGTATATATTTAAGTTAGAAGATGCCGATTCTGAGTATGAGGGATTTGTTGACTATGCAACGCAGATTCCTGTTCGCTGTATAAAAAATTTGCATTCTGATTATGAATATGGAACATTGATTGATGCTAGGGACGGAAAGAAGTATAATACGACCAAAATCGGTGACCAAAATTGGATGGCCGAAAATTTAGATTACGCTTATCTAGAATCAAATGAAGAAAAAGATTCATTGAGTTTTTGTCTTCAAAATGAACCTGATAGCTGTGCAAAGTATGGTCGCCTTTATGCATACGAGACTATTATGGATAGTAGTGTCCGTTTATGTCCCTCCGGTTGGCATATCCCGAACTATACTGAATGGAATCAGCTCTTTTCGTATATAAAAGATGATATCCCTCAGCAGGCTGTATTTTGTCCTAATGGGCTTATGTTACGTTCTGAAGATGGTTGGAAAGCAGATGAAAATGGATTGAATTTCTATGGTTTTTCGATTCTTCCTTCGGGGTATCTATCGCATGATTACTATATAAATGGAGTTGCGTACCTAGCTTATGCATCGGACTCGAAATATAAAGCGGGGTATTTGAATTTTAATTATAACGCAAGCCGATTCCTGTACGAATTCCCGACTGCTACAAGCAGAAATTTTGCCGCTTATGGAATTAGATGTGTTCAGGATGAATAGAATTTTGACCCGGACTCGCCTAAAAGAGTGAAATCCTTGGTGGGCGCTTTACTTGCCGCGGTGAAAATTTTTATTTTGCGGATGTATGGAAGAAAATCAGAATTTGGACGATTTGGCCGAAGAATCGGCGGAACTCCCGAAAGTCGAGAGCCAAGAGGATTTGGCCCGCATTATCCAGGCGCTGGTGTTTGCGTCTCCTGACATTGTGACGCTCAAGAAGTTGCGTGAAATTCTGGGCGATTTTTTGGATGCGCGTTTGGTGTCCGATGCTTTGATTGCGGCGAACGATTCGCTGAACAAGATTAATTCCCCGTTCGAAATCGTGGAACAGGCGGGCGGTTACCGTTTCCGCACGCGTGCGAAGTATTACCCTTGGGTGCGCAAACTGTTCCCCGAGGCAAATGCCCGCAGGCTCAGCCAGGCGGCGCTTGAAACCTTGGCGGTCATCGCTTACCAGCAGCCGATTACCAAGGCGGCCATTGAACAGGTGCGTGGCGTGTCGTCGGTGGACGGCCCGATCCGTAACCTGCTCGACAAGGGCTTTATCGCGCTGGGTAGCCGCGCCGATACGGTCGGAAACCCTTATACCTACGTGACTACGCAGGAATTCATGAAGTATTTCGGCATCAACCGCATTCCTGAAGACCTGCCGCGCCTCCGCGAATTCAGCGAACTTCTGGAAGCGGGCGCCTTGGTGCCGCAGTACGCTAAACCCGAATCGGTGAGCCCCGAAGAACCGGTGCAGCCCGAAGAAAATCCGGACCAGGTTGAATTGTCGATGGGAGATGCCTAATGGCTGTGACCCCGTTAATGCAGCAGTATTACGAGATCAAGAAACAGAATCCCGGCTGCATCTTGTTTTTTAGAATGGGCGACTTCTTCGAACTTTTCGAAGACGATGCCGTGGTTGCCTCGAAGATTTTAGGACTCACGCTCACGAGCCGCAACAACGGCGCCTCGGGAGCTACACCCTTGTGCGGGTTCCCGCACCATGCCGCAGACCGCTACGTGCCCAAGATGGTGGCGGCGGGCTACCGCATTGCCATTTGCGAACAGGTGGAAGACCCGAAACTCGCGAAGGGAATCGTCAAGCGCGACATTGTAGAAATCATCAGTGCCGGCACTGCAATGGACGAGTCGAACTTGAATGCGAAAGAGGCGAATTACCTTTGCGCTTTCATTCCCGAAAAGGACTCGGTCTCGTTTGCGATTGCCGACGTGACGACCGGCTACCTGGCCGCGTGCAAGAGCTCGGTGCAGGCGTTCGAATGTGAATTCTGCCGCCGTATGCCGAAAGAAGTCGTAGTGCCCGAAGGAACCGTGATTCCTAGCGGCGTCATGGACTTGATCCGCTCCGAAAACATTCTGGTGACAGAACTTCCGGCTTTCCTGTTCGGCGAAGATTCCGCGAAGGATGTGCTGTTTACGCATTTTAAGGTCGAGGCTTTGGACGGTCTCGGTCTCGATGGGCGAGTGGTCGAAACCCAGGTGACGGGAGCGCTTCTCCAGTACTTGATGGACCAGAAGAAGTCCGAACTTTCGCACTTTACGACGCTCGAGATTCTGAATCTCGACGACTACATGACGCTTGACCCGAGCACGCTGCGTAATCTGGAACTGGTGCGCCCGCTGAATGCCGACGATATCAGCAGCACGCTTTGCTACGTGCTCGACTTTACGGTGACGGCCATGGGCGGGCGCAACTTGAAGGAATGGGTGAGTCACCCGTTGATTTCGGTGGACCGCATTAAGGAACGTGAAGAAGCCGTCGAAGAACTCGTTAACAACCCGGTCGCTCTCGATGAACTGAAAGAATCGCTGACTTCGATTCTCGATATGGAACGCCTGATGGGCCGCGTCGGTTCTGGCCGCGCGAATGCCCGCGATTTGGCGGGCATGGGCCGTTCGCTTTCGCAGGCATCCAAGGTGGCCGATGTACTTGAGGGCTTGAATTCGCCGATATTTGAACCGATGCGAGCGGCCCTCATTGCCGCCCGTGGCCGCGGCGAAGAACTCCTCTCGCAATTTAACGATGACTTGCCGCTGACCGTCCGCGAGGGCGGCATGATTCGCGCGGGTGCAAACGCGGAACTCGATGCCATGAACGAAGACATCAAGGAACGCCGCGAATGGATAGCCTCCTTGGAAGTTCGCGAGCGAGAACGCCTCGGCATCCCGAGCCTCAAGGTGGGCTATAACCGTGTCTTCGGTTACTACATCGAAATTACCAAGGCGCAGATGGCGAAGGCCACAAGTCCGATTCCCGACGAATACATCCGCAAGCAGACGACGGTGAATGGCGAACGCTACATTACGCCCGAGATGAAGGAATGCGAATCCATCATCAGTAACGCCGAAGTCAACATTCATGCGCTGGAATACAAGATTTTCTGCGAACTGCGCGAACGCGTGAACAGCTGGCGTGCCGAACTGCAAGAAATTGCGAATGCGATTGCGCACGTGGATACGCTTTACAGCTTTGCCCGCGCCGCCCGCAAGTACAATTACGTTCGCCCCGAAGTCTTCGAAGGCTCGGGTATCGAAATCAAGGGTGGTTTCCATCCGGTGATTGTCGCGGTCAATTCCGACCTGGACTTTATCCCGAACGATGTGAACCTTTCGCCCGAAGCGACCCGCCTGATGCTCATTACGGGCCCGAACATGGCCGGTAAATCGACTTACCTGCGCCAGACGGGGCTTATTGTGCTCATGGCGCAAATCGGCTGCTTTGTGCCTGCTGAAAGTGCACGCATCGGCGTGGTGGACCGCATCTTTACCCGCGTGGGTGCCAGCGACCGCCTGAGCCGCGGCCTTTCGACGTTCATGGTCGAAATGATCGAAACTGCGAACATCTTGCGCAATGCGACTTCGCACAGCCTGGTGCTTCTCGACGAAATCGGTCGCGGTACCAGCACCTTTGACGGTCTCTCGATTGCGTGGGCGATTGTGGAAACTCTGCACGATGAACCGGCCCGCGCCGCTATTACGCTGTTTGCAACGCACTACCACGAACTCACGGGCCTTGTCGAAAGCCTTGAACATGCCGGCAACTTCCAGGTGGGCGTTCAGGAAAAGGGCGACAAGCTGATTTTCTTGCACAAGATTCTCGAAGGCGCTTGCGACTCCAGCTACGGTATTCACGTAGCGGAAATGGCGGGCCTCCCGAACAACGTGCTGCGCCGCGCCCGCAAGATTCTCTTGCGCCTCGAAAAGCAGAAGATTGACCCGAGCGATGGCGCGACCCACAAGAAACTCATGGAAAAGCCGCAGGTCGACCTGTTCGCTCCCCCTGACGAATCCACGCAGCTCCTTAAAGAAGAAATCCGCCGCCTGAAACCCGAAGAAATGACACCGATGCAGGCGCTCCAATGCCTGATGGACCTGAAGGAGCACTACGGAAAATAATTCGGAATTCAGATTTCAGAATTATGAATTAAATTTTATATAGGTAATTCTGAATTCCGAACACCGAAATCTGAATTAGATCTATGCTAGACTTTGCTGCTTTACAAGAGTTTGTCTATAGCAACCGAATCGTGGATTCGACGATTCATGGGCTTGCTCATTGGCGGCAGGTGGAATTCAACGGTTTGCTCCTTGCGCCTATTACAGGTGCCGATGTGACGGTCGTGCGACTGTTCGCTCTCTTTCACGATTGCAAGCGCGAAGATGACGGCTACGATGGCGAGCATGGC
The DNA here is from genome assembly GCF_900142475.1 of Fibrobacter sp. UWH4. NCBI lineage: Bacteria > Pseudomonadati > Fibrobacterota > Fibrobacteria > Fibrobacterales > Fibrobacteraceae > Fibrobacter > Fibrobacter sp. UWH4. Next base: position 432,903 of record NZ_FRAY01000004.1, on the reverse strand, counting down.
GAGCGCAGCGCGGCTTTTGCCAAGGAATGTTTCGAAAAGGGACTCCTCGATATTACGCAGGAACAGTTCGACCAACTTTATCACGCCTGCTTTTATCACACTAAGGAACATCAGACCGATGATCCGACCATCAACACCTGCTACGATGCCGACCGCCTAGACCTCGGCCGCGTAGGTATGCATCTGGATCCTAAAAAGATGGCGACCAATCCGGGTGCAAGAATCGCCCACAAGTCCTTGCAGGCGAAAGTCGATGTCTATGAAATGCGCGAATGGCTGAAGACGGTTACGGTGTGAAAAAAGCCCGCTCTGTTGAGCGGGCGTAATAATAAGATTTAATCGAGGTTATCCTTCGATCCATCCGTAGCGGCCGGTGAACTTGGCTTCGGCCTTGATGACCTGGAAGGTGCAGCTGATTTCGACTGCGACATTCTTGGGAAGCGCGCTTACTCCGACGGCGGTTCGGGCGTGTTTACCGTTTTCGCCGAAAATCTTAACGGCCAGTTCGCTTGCTCCGTTCAGTACCGCGGGCTGTTCATGGAAACCTTCGGCGGATTGCACAAAGCCCTGCATCTGCACGAGTCGAAGCGTTTCGTCTTCTTCGAGCAGGGTAAGGGCGGCTGCCACGTTGTTCATGAGGCAGATGGCGGCGCCTTCGGCGGCCTTTTCAACAGAAATATCTTTCGGGACCGATCCACAGAATGCCGAAAAATCCCCGTTGACCGATGGAAGCTGACCCGAGACAAAAATCGTGTCGCCGTTGCGGGTGGCCGGGACGTATGCGGCAAGCGGTGCCGGACATTGGGGGAGCGTTAGCCCCAGTTCTTGAACTTTCTTGACGATTTGATCCATTTAGACTCCTTTTTATTCTGCTCCTATACAACTTAATATACAATATTTTAGCATAGAAGGGTTATTTTTTCTCGTCTACCAGTTCCAAAGCGAGTTTTTTCATCCCGTTGAAGTCCCATTTGCCGCTCCCGAGCTTCGGAATCTGATCGACACTGAAGACGGCGCCCGGCTGCATAAGCGGCGGAATGCCCGATTTGCGGAGTTTGCGGGATATTTCTTCGGCGTTACCCTCCTTGACCAGGAGCACGATTTTTTCGCCCTTGGCAGAATCCGGAACGGCCGTCACGGCGAATTCGTGGTCTTCCATGATGCCGGATTCGGCGATGCGGAGTTCTACGGCGGTGAGTGAAATCATTTCGCCACCGAGCTTGGCAAAGCGGCTGTAACGTCCGAGGATTTGTACGAACCCATCCGGGGTGATGGTGCACTTGTCGCCGGTCTTGTACCAGCGGCGTCCGTTGACTTCCAGGATGACGCTGTCTGTTTTTTCTTTGTCCTTGAGGTAGCCCTTCATGACCTGCGGACCGGTCACGACCAGCATGCCTTCTTCACCCTGCGGCAGGAATTCGTTGGTTTCCGGATCGATGATGGCGCAGACGGAACCCGGTACGGACATGCCGATGCTCGAGTTGTCGGAGCATTTTTCCATGGTGAGGAAGTCGTCAAGGAGTACGTTCGGGGCGTTGAGCGTAGCGAGCGGCGTGAGTTCGGTGCATCCGTAACCTTCGTAGACATCCTTGCCGAACTTGAGCTTGAAGGTTTCTCGCATTTCGGGGCGGAGCTTTTCGGCGCCGGCGATAATGTAGCGCAACGAATCCAGGCACATCGGATGAACCCAGCGGTTGATAGCGATGGCTCGGAGGAAGGTCGGCGTGCCCATCATGATGGTCGTCTTGTACTGGGCACACACGCGGGCGAGCGTCTTGATGTCCGTCGGGTCGGGGCAGAGAACCATCGGGACTCCGTCCAGAAGTGGCATCATATAAGTCATGGTGAAGCCGAACGAATGGAACAGCGGGAGAAGGGCTGTCATGACATCGGTGCGGCGAAGCTTGATAATGTGGTCACCCTGCTGGGCGTTCGCGATCACGTTCTTGTGCGTGAGTTCGACACCCTTCGGGGTGCCTTCGGAACCCGAACTGAACAGGATGACGGCGTCGTCGTTCAGGTCGGCTGCGGTAAACCACAGACGGCGTAAAATCGCTCCCGGGCAGATGTGGATGATAAAGGTCGAAACAAGGCGACATATCGTCGACATTTTCGCTTCTTCTTCGTCCAGGTAAATCATCTGGCATTTACCGGCGATTTGTCCGAAGGCGACGTTCTTTCCGCAGAGCTTGTCGAAGAAGGCGTGCGTCGTCACTACGGTAGAAAGGTCGGCCTTTTCGATGCAGCCGAGAATCGTATCGACCGGCGCAGAGTAGTTCAGGTTCACGGACGTCTTGCCGGTGCCGAGAATCGACATAATGCCGAGGGCGGCGTCGCGGCTGGTCGGGAGCATAAAGCCTACGTTGCGGTCACCCTTGGCGACAGACTTGATGACCTTGCCGAAATAGTGGCACAGGCGAATCATGTCGTAGCCGTTGACGTGGTTGCCGGCGGGGTCAATAAGCATCACGCGGGAACGGCGCTTGCGCATGGCCTTGAACCAAAGCGGAACGATGGTTTCGGAGTAGTTTATGGCGGCGTTCCAGATGTCGGTGTCCAGAAGTTCCAGGTCGCGGCGGATGTCTTTTTCGGAGGCGTTCGCCGGGAGCGGTTTCGAAAAACCGACACTGATGATGCGGTTGAAGGACTGGGGGCGGTTCACGCATTCCGAGGCATGGCTATAGCGGCTGCCCCAGAGTCCCTGAATATAGAACGGAACGATCTGCGCTTCGGTGCCTTCGATGGCCTTGCTGTAATCGAGAGAGAATGTCGAGACGAACGGAGTTTTCGATACTTCGCCTTCGGGGAAGATGACGACCGCTTCTCCGTTCAGGAGCGCCTTGTGGATTTCTTCCATGGCAGGGGCCGGGTCGCGGCGGTTAATGCTAATCAGGAAGTTCCCGTGGAAGAACCAGCGCTGGTACCAGTCGGCGAATGTGTTGCGGTTGCTTGCGATGCGGAGTGGCCTGGGAGATGCGATCTGGAGGACCGCCCAGTCAATAAAGCTGAAATGCGGACCCACGAGAAGGACCGGACCGTTTTCGGGGATGTTCTGTACGCCCATCACCTTGACTCGGTAATGGAATACGAAGGCGAACGCAAAGCGGAGTGCCGCTCGCAAAAGGGCCATCGGGTTGTTCTTGAGGGTTGCAATAAAGCAAAGTGCAAGAATTACCGCTAAAATCATAAAGCAGTAATCGAGCGTAATCGGCGTAAAGATGAGGAGCAATGTTTGACCGCCCATAATCAGCACGAGTGCAGCCATCTGAATGCAGTTTGCCACTGCGTGAATGCGGCCTGCTGTATCGGGGCGGGTGTAGCTTTGAATGACCGTACGCAAAATCACGAAGGCGCAGCCGGCGCTCCAACCGATAATGCCGTAAAGGATCGCCTGCAACCAGGCGTTATGTACGAACGGGAGTGCAAACATGGTAATAGCGGAGGCTACTGCTGCAAACGGGATCAGGCCTGTTTCGACAAAGCCCTTGGAAGCCCAACTGGCAGAGAATGCTCCAACCACATAGCCGGCGGTCACGATGAACATGGAAATCGGAATCACGGCTGTGTTCAGCATATTCGCCAAGTCTTGAATCAAAATCAAGAAAATCTGCGTCACGCCCCAAAAGGCGGCAAGACCAAGAATCGATAGACGTACAATCGGGTGGCTCCAGGTGGCCGAGAAATTTCGCATGGGGGAACGCATCTTGAGGTTGTCGTGCCTTTCGCCGACCTTGATGCAAAAGCCAGCAATCGTTGTCACGACACTTAAGCCGAGATAAATCCAAAGCGTAAGGTCGATACTGATGGGCGAATCAGGCCTGCCAGAAAGTCCCATGGCGAAGAAAGCCGCTGCAGCAGTACCGAGAACAGAAAGCGCCATGTACCAGGAGTTCACCTTCACGAGGTCTTCGCTTTCGACCATCTCTTTCATGATGCCGAGCTTGGCCGGGCTGTGCACGGCAAGGAATATTCCGTACAGCCCGAGGAGACCGTAGGCGACCCATTCGGCGCCCGCCACGTAACAGACCACGACGGCAATCACGGAGGCAAGCATTCCCACCGAAGACCATGCCATGACGCGACCCTTGTGGAATCGGCCTGCAAAATAGCTGGCTGCCGGGAGCATAAAGATGCTCGGTGCAAAAATGGCAAATTGTAAAAGCATGCTGCGCCACCAGAAGGCGGGCCCCTCGAACGAGATGGACAGCCATCTCTGGAAATGGACGAACAGGCCCATCTGCACAAAAATGCTACAGAAAACAAAAATCAGGTACGCAATGGAACTCTGGTACTTGGTCAGTTTCATAAATCCTCAAATTAGTTCAGATTTCAGAATTCAGAGTTCAGAATGAGAAAATTTGGCGGCGAAGTCGCGATTACAAATAATTCCGAATTCCGAAATCCGAATTCATAACTATTTCTTCTTGAACACCTTGTAAAAGCAGAAGGTGCACATCCCGATAATACCTGCCCACGAAAGGACCATAAAAATCAGGCCGCTAGTAGAAAATTCCATATTATGCCTCCTCGCTGTCGGAATCGCCGACAGACATATTTTGCTTGTGGGGTATGCTGGCTTTTCTGGCCGGGCCGTTCTCCTTCCAGGCGTAGTAGATGGTAATGTTCAAAAGCACCACGAGGGCGAGCAGGAACCCGCGAACGCCCCAGGTAAAGCCAATCTGTGAGAATTCGCTGCCGAGGAATGTGACCTTGGCATCGGCCGGAACGTTACTCAACAGGAGTACGCCCATGCCGTCGTGAATGATCCAGGCGACTAGCACGATTGCCAGGTAAATCGGGCACACGTACATAATGATCGGCCTAAAGAATCGGGGGAGTTTCAATGCGGCGCCGTCGTTCATCAAGGCGAAAGCTTCGCATTCCGGCTTGCCGTCTTCGCCAATCACGTCGGATTTGCGGCGGCCGAGTACGAACGAGAAAATGAACGCCTGAATGGTGCCGAGAACCACCAGCAAGAAGCTTCCGCCCCAAAAGTCGAGTTCATCGACTGCGCCTGCGGCAAGGCCGAAAATACCCACAAGGCCTCCCAAGAAGGTCACTGTACCGGTGGCGGTAATGGAGCCCTTGCGGCTAAACTTCAGGTCGTCTTCGCAGAAACTGATCAGGGGCTGGATAATCGAAATAGCGCTAGTGACGCCCGCGATAAAGAGCATCGCGAACCAAAGCGTCTGGAAGAATCCGCCAAAGGGCAATTGGCCGAACACGAACGGCATAGTCTGGAAGCCGAGGCCGAAGGTGCCGAGCTTCGCGCATTCTTCAATATTGTTGCCGGCAATGAGTACGGCCATCGGAATCACGATGGTACCACCAAGAATGATTTCGGCAAAGCCGTTGGTGGCGCTCGCAGTTAAAGACGAAAGCACCAGGTCTTCCTTGGGCTTCAGGTAGCTTGCGTAGCAGAAGACGATGCCCATACCGAGGCTCATGGTAAAGAACACCTGGCCGGAGGCGGCAAGCCAAACGGCGGGGTTAAGAATTTCGGAAAGGTTCGGGTTCCACACGAAGGCAAGACCCTTACCGATGTCGGTAATCGTAAGCACGCGCACCACGAGGATAATGCCCATGATCAAAAGAATCGGCATGGTAATCTTGTTCACGCGTTCAATGCCCTTGCGCACGCCGAACGACAGGAGTCCCATGTTGCAGGCGAAGGTGAGCAAGAAGAAGAGGATAGCGGCAGGAACAGGGCCGACTTTGGTGTTCAGCATGATATAGTTGCCGAAGAATTCCTTCATCGGTTCGTAACCGCCGGCGACGACTTCCATCAGTTTGCCCGTGGCGGAGTAGTAGGTAAACGCCAGAATCCAGGACTGGATAAAGATGTAGTAGAAGCTGATGAACAGGGGCGGGAGAAGACCGAGCGAACCGAGGTGCTTTGCCCAGGGCTTTTTGTTCAGAATATAGTGGAATCCACCCGGAGCGGTGCCGTGGTGCTTATTGCCGGCTGCGCGACCAAGAGTCCATTCCATCCAAGAAAGAGGAATGCCCAGGAGCAGGAAGGCGATGAGGTATGGAATAATGAATGCGCCGCCACCGTTTGTGGCTGCCTGTACCGGAAAACGCAAAAAGTTGCCAAGTCCGACGGCGGAACCTGCGACTGCAAGGATAACGCCAAGTTTCGAACCCCAGTTATCTCTAGAACTTTTCATTTTTTTTCCCTTTATTTTGGGGATAAAGTTAGAAAATTAGATTCTTTCGCCGATAAGGGCGAAGGGTTCTGCGGCGGTTATCGTGACGGTGAACCTTTCGCCCGGCCGTAGCGGCGCCTCGCTGGTGATAGCGACGGGGCGGTAGGCGGCGTTCCGGGCAATGTAAGTGCCCTTGCGGTAGCCGTTTTTTTCGATGACAACCGTTTCGGTGGTGCCGACCCAATGGGAATTGTTCTCGGCGGCAATCTGCTGGAAGGCTTCAGCAAGGGCGGCGGAACGCTCGTGCTTGATGCTGTCGGGAACGGCGCCGGTCATGTTGTAGGCCGGTGTATTCGGGCGCGGCACGAAACGGGTGATGTTGCAGACTGTCGGGCGGGTCTTTTCGAGGAGCGCCAAGGTGTCCAGAAAGTCCCGCTCCGATTCGCCGGGAAAACCGACGATAAGGTCGGTGCTGAGCGTGAATCGGGGAATCCTGTTGAATGCTTCGGCGAGATCGATGTAGTCCTGGGCGGAATGCTTGCGGTTCATCGCCTTGAGGATATCTTCGCTTCCGCTCTGGACGGGCAGGTGGATGAACTTGTAGACGCGCTCGTCGTCGAAACATTTCAGGAGGGAGTCGGCGTAACGCAACATGTGACGCGGGTTGCCCATGCCTAGGCGCATCTTGTAGTCTCCAGGAACTTCGTCAAGAATTCGCTGCACCAGTTCGGCGAGGTTTGTTCCTGTATCGAACCCGTAGCAGCCGCAGTCTTGCCCTGTCAGCTGGATTTCGACGCAGCCGTCTGCAACGAGGTTCTTGACCTGTTGCACGATATCGGCGACGGGGTAGCTGTACAGGCGGCCTTTTACGAGTCGCGTGGAACAGTAGGCGCAGGCATCGAGGCAACCTTCCTCGATGTTGACGATTCCTACCAACGGAGATTCTCGCAGCGGAATGTCATTGCGAGCCCCGCGATGGTCGCGAAAATCTTGTGCGTCATTGCGAGCCCCGTGAGGGGCGTGGCAATCACTAGCTAGCAGTTCCTTCAAACTCGTATACATTACTTTATCTGTAATCTTTGTAACTTCTTCTCGAAAATCTTTCGGCGCACATCCCGTAACAAATAATTTTGCCTCTGGGGCCGTGCTCATGGCTTCGCGCAGCAGCTTTAACGCGCTTGCGTTTCCCTTGACTGTGCATACATTCAGTACGAAGGCCGCGGGCTTTTCTGTTTCGCCGTTAGTAGCTTCTTTAGGCATCCCAAAGACAACGCGGTAATCATTTGCAAAAATGCGGGCGATTTTTTCACCGTCGCCAAAGTTGGCTGCGCAACCTTGGCTAATCACGACGAGTAACGGCTTTTCGTTGGGATAATCCACGGCCTTACCGATCGAATTTTTCCAGGGTGATTCCCTGATAATAATGGCTCAGGATTTCCTGGTAGCTTTGCCCGGCCTGCGCTCGTGCACGAACGCCCATTTGGCACATGCCCACGCCGTGTCCGAATCCGGTCCCTGTCAGCACCCATTCCTTGCCTTCCTTTTTCACGGTAAAGAATGAAGAGGGGAGAATCGTCCCGGCTTTTTTGAATAGCCAGCGCGTTCGGTCGGTCAATACGTCGAAATGCCCCTTGTCCGTTTCGACGCGGAGCGTCATGATGCGCCCGCTTTTTAACTTGTCCTTGATCTTGATGGACTTGATTTTCTTGAAATCCTTTCCGTTTGCACTGCTGAAGGTCGCCTTGGCTTCGGTGACGTTTGCCTTGAAAAGCTTGACGATTTCCTTGTCCGCAAAGTGGCGCTCCCACTTGGTGTAGCTGGATTCGTCGCACCAGGGCTTTCCGTTGGGGCGCCTGTCTGGGACTGATTTTAAATAAGGGAGATCGGTGCGATTCCAGGTGGCGAGCGTCTCGGTAATGCCCCCGCAGGTGGAATGATAGTAGGCGATAATGAATTCTCCGCCATAAGTCATGACAACGCCTGCGGTTGCCTTGACGGCTGCATCGGTCAGCGGTGTTGCCGATTCGAGGCCCTTGTATACTTGATCTTTAGTGTCTGCGTATACGTCAAAGCCTACGGATTCACGGCTGTTGAAATGCTTGTAGGCGTAGGTGCGCGCGGCCACGGCCTGTGCTTTCAGGGCTTCGATACGGCTGCTGTCCAGTTTCCCGATTTCGTAAGGTACGACTCCGCGCAAGTAGTCTTCGACATCGACCGAATTGATGGCATCCAGCTTGCCGTTCGTGTTGCGGAACAGGATGCTTCCGGGGTAACACGCCTTGCCGAGAGTCTTGGTGTCTGGCGCGACGGCGAGGCATCCGCCTTCATCGCTATTGAATTCCCGTGAAATATCCTCGGTGGAATTTCCCCCGGCTTCGAACTTGACCTTGTTCCTGGATGCGGTGACATGGACAGTTTCGCCCTGGTACTTAAAGTAAAGTTCCCTGACTCCCGTGAAAATCCCTACGCGGAGCGGACGGTTCAGTTCATCGGGAATCGGGTGCTCCTTGAATGTTGCCGCCGTTGTTTTGACGGACAAATCGGCTGTTCCTGTTGTCGTCGCTTCAATCGGTGCGAAATTGACGGGAACATCAGCGATGTCTTCAACGCTTGCAGGGACTTCCGCTTTCTGCACATCGTCGGGCAAGTCAAAACCATCGTCTGCGAATGCAAACGAAGCGCAGAAAACAAGAATAGGGAAAAAGAAAAAAGGATTGCTTTGTCGCATAGTTTCTAGCATAAATGCAGCTAGGTTATGCTTCTTACAATCCATTTTTTCCCTTTTGAACATTCGACTTGACTACTGAAGAATGATTCCGAAATCCGAACTCCGAATTCAGAATTAATGCTTCTTCAACTTCGCCTGCGTTTCCTTGGCCATTTTGCGCAGCTTGGACTGGTTCATGGTGCGGTCGGCTGTCGAAATCTTGTCGACAAACAGGTCGCCGTTCAGATGGTCCGTCTCGTGCTGAATGCAACGGCCAAAGAGTCCATCGCAGTCATGCAGTTCCTGCGGTTCCCCGTTGATATCGAAGAAACGCACGCACACCTTGTCAGGGCGAATCACGTTGCAGAAAATGTCCGGTACCGAAAGACATCCTTCGTCATAAGGGACCGGCTTCGCATCGGGTTCTGCTTCCCATTCAGGGTTGAACATGATGTAGGGGCGCGGTTCCTCTTCGCCGGGAACGGCTGTGTCAATGACGACCAGGCGGATGTTCTTGCCAATTTGCGGAGCGGCAAGACCACATCCCGGGGCGTCGTACATGGTTTCGAGCATGTCCTTGGCGAGCTGGCGCAGTTCGGGGGTAATCTCGGTCACCGGCTCGCACTTCTTGCGGAGCACCGGATCGCCGTAGGTCTTAATTTCGAGAAGAGCCATCGGCTACTCCTTACTTCTTTTCTTCGGTCTTGGCGGCGGCCGGAGCGGCTTCGGCGTTCAGAACACGGAGAATGGCGGACTTTTCAAATTCGATCAGCGTGGTAGAGGCGGTACGGACGGTGATGCTCGTGCCGGTTTCGTCGATGTTGGTGACGGTGCCGATAATGCCTGCTGTGGTCATCACCTTGTCGCCCTTCTTGAGCGCCTTGCGCATTTCTTCCATCTTCTTCATTTCCTTGTTCTTCGGACGGATAAAGAAAAGCCACATCACCACGAACAGGAGAATGAGCGGAAGGAAGCTCATAATGCCACCCTGCTGCTGTTCGGGGGCTGCTTCCTGGGCGAATGCGGCGATGGAGGAAAGGGTCACGAGAAGTGCGGAAAGTTTCATGTTTTTACCTGCTAGGGGTTTAGTTGATTTGCGGGGTAAATATAGAAAAATTCGGATTTCAGAGTTCGGAGTTCGGAAATCTTGAGTCCATTCTGAAATCTGAATTCCGAATTCTGAACTAGCTATTTCACTAATTTTTTATCAAGCAGCGGGTAAATGCGGTTGAGTTCCATCAGGTCGAGGATATTGTCGAAGTCGCCGAAGAAGAACGGAACTGCCTCGATTTCGGGTAGTGCGCTCCCGTCTCCAAGTGTTACGGAGGCGTTCAGCAGCTTGCGCTGCAAAAGCGGGAGCAGGGTGCGCGTCGTGAGTGTCGCCCCGTACATGGCGCGCCGTGAGACCTTCAGCAGGTCGGGTGTCATCACGGTGAACATGCCGTTCTTGAGCGGTTCGTTGCTTTGTTGCACGGTCCTGATGACGGCGTTCAGCACCATCTGTTCTGTCATCGAAAGAATCTGGGGAGGCATCTTTTGGTAGCGGGCACGGTACCGGATGGTTTCGTACAGTAGATGCACCACGTTCCTGTTCTTGAAAAACACCTTGTCGCCCTGTTCCTTGAGTATTTCAAGTTCCTCAAGCAGATGTAGGACGTCCTTGATGCCGTCGCGTGAGATGTTGAAAAGGTTGTAGACCGCCTGGAGAATTTCGTCTAAGGCGATTCCGTTGCTTGCGGTTTTGGTCGCCTTGGAATCCAGAATGTAGAGAACGCTCGGTAGCGCCTTGATCTTGTCGCTTTTGTGCTTGTTGCTTTGCGCAATGGAAAGTCGACTTGTCATGAACTGGATAATCGACTTGAACCACACTGGTTCCTGTTCCTGGATTTCGTTCAGGTTTTCGGGAGAAATCTCTAGGAGTTCGCAGTCTTCATCGGCGGTAATTGTTTCGGGACAGGGCTCGTTCTTCAGGAGCGAAAGTTCACCTATCAGGTCGCCGGCTTCGTAGGTGGTGCTGTCGCCACGCGTATTGTTTCCTTGAAGAATTCCTTTACGAACAACATAAAGGTTGTTGTTGCGATCGCCTTCGTGAACAAGAATCGATCCTTCTCCAAGAATCATAGCACCCCCCGAATGTTGGTCTCGTAACGGAGCGCCTTCAAAAAATACCGGATGGTTTTCTTGTCCATTTCGTAGCGGTCGGAATCTGTATCCAGCTTGCGGAACCACTCGAGCTTCAGCAGGTTAATCCACTGCGAGACTTCGACTTCTTTGAACTTTTCCTGGATAAACGAAATCCATTCGGGGCTGGTCTTGGGTTCGGCTTTTTCGAGGGTGGCGAGAAATACCAGGAGCTTCTTTTGTAGGAGACTTAATTTGTAAGGAACGAAGTCCTTTCCGCTGTCGATACTCTGCTGATAATCCGCAAAAATCCGCATCAGTTCGGTATCGACGACCCGGCAGTAAATGCGTTCGTCCTTTTGCGAAAGCTTGATCAGGTGCCTGCGGAAAATCGCCTTCACGTCTTCCTGGATGGTCGCCGCCGGAATCTTGGTCAAGAAACGGAATTCGCGGATCAGTTCGGTGAGGTTGAAATTCACTTTTTCGGGCTTGTGGTACAGGTACTCGGCGAGACTCTTGAGCGTGTTCTTGACGCGGGTCTCCACGGTCGCGCGCTTCAGCTGGTGCGTCTTGGAAGACATCTTGCGGATAAGCGCCAAAAGCCAAAGTGGGAGCCGCTTGAGCTCCGATTCCATGCATTCTTCGGTAACGAGGGTAATCTTGGAATCCTTGCTTGCCGAAAGTTCATACTTGAACGGTTCCCGTTCAAGAAGCGACGCCACCCCGACCAGGTCTCCAGGACGCATGGTGAATACGACCGGATGGGGCGGAGTGGTTTCGCGGGCGACGAGTTCGCCTTCTTCAAGAATGACGATACTGCGTTCTTCGCTTTTGGGTGAGTATACAATAAAACCCGCCTTCACGCTTTGGTGCGTGGGCGGGATTATCTCTTGACGCGAGGGCTGATTTGAATTTCCCATATTCATAGGAATGCAAACGCCTCGATGAAAGACTAATTAAGCCTGACGTTCGTCGATACGAGCAGCTTTACCGCGGAGGTCGCGCATGTAGTAGATGCGAGCCTGGCGAACCTTACCCGGACGGTCGAGCACGATGGAGTCGATGCGGGGGGAGTGGAGCGGGAAAATACGTTCCACGGCCACAGAGCCGCTCATCTTGCGGACGGTAAGAGTTGCGGAAATACCGGTGTTCTTCTTCTGGATCACGACGCCCTTGAACGGCTGGATACGTTCCTTGGTGCCTTCGATCACCTTTACGTTCACGGTAACGGTGTCACCGGCGCGGAGTTCGGGAAGGTCGGTCTTCAAATTTTCGTTGTGGATTGCTTCAATGTTCAGGGACATTTGTGTACCTCGTTTTTATTTGATGCCAAATTTAGTATCTTCTTCAAGATTTTTAAAGATGTCTAGGCGTCTTTCTTGCGTTCTTTTTAACGATTCTTGGCGCCTCCAGGCTTTGATGTTCGCGTGGTGGCCCGAAAGGAGCACTTCGGGGACCTTTTTTCCTTCAAAAACTTCGGGTCGGGTATAGACCGGCCACCCCAGTACCCCCTGCGCGAAAGAGTCCGTTTCGCCGGATTCCTTGTTGCCGAGAGCCCCGTCCAGGAGTCTCACCACGGCGTCCGTCACGAGCATGGCAGGGAGTTCGCCCCCGCTCACGACAAAATCGCCGATAGAAATTTCCAGGTCGACCTCGGACTGGCGGATGCGGTCGTCGATCCCCTTGTAATGCCCGCAGATGAGTACCAGGTGGCTTTCCTTGGAAAGTTCCTTGGCCATCTTGTGGGTAAAGGGAACGCCGTCTGCCGTCAGGTAGATGACTTTGCCGCCATCTTCCTTGACACCCGTGCTGCGGATGGCGTTGGCGATAGGTTCTGGCCTGATGACCATTCCCGGTTCGCCGCCATACGGCACGTCGTCCACCTGGCCGTAATCGTTGATGGCAAAGTCGCGCAGGTAGACGGTGTTGAACTCCATCAGTCCTTTGCTCTGGGCGCGACCCATGATTGATTGCTTCATGGGGGCAAACATCTCGGGGAAAATGGTGATGCAGTCGATTCTCACCTTTCCTCCGGGCACAGACTCTTTAAATAGTCTGCGCTGAATACGATGTTCTTGCCATCTTCGTCCACGTCCAAGACACAGTCGTCTATCCAGGGGGCGAGGATTGTTTTCGCGGAAAATTCGCGTTGGAAGGCTGCGTCGAACTTGACGTGAAACGCATTCACGGTAGGCAGTTCTTCGACTTCAAGAACTTCGCCTATGTCGCGGCCGTCTTCCAGTTTTACGCGGAAACCCTCCAAATCGTCCAGGTAATATTCGCCTTCGGGGGCGGGGAGCCTCTCCGATTCGGGAATCATTACGTCTGCATTGACGAAATGTACCAGGGATTCCGGCGTGTCATACCCCTTGAACTTTAATAACCACAGATTGTTTGCAAGCCTGGAATCTTCCAGAGTCAATTGTACCTGTTCACCATTGGTCTTCTTTAGCATCACGTCCTTGAGCTTCTCATGACGCGTGAGGTCGTGAGTAAGCGGCATCGCCTTGATGTATCCCTTGACGCCATGCGTGCGCATGAGCTGGCATACGGTGATGTAATCTTGGGACTCAGACATGAAAGACTTAGTGGGGTTTTGAATCAGCGGAAGGTGGTTACCTTGGTTCAAGCGGATTTTGCCAGATAAAAAAGCCCCGTGCCAATTTGTGTGGTCGGCACGAGGTTTCCTTTCAAGCGAAAATTATGCTTCGGCAGCAGGTGCTTCGGCCGGAGCTTCTGCGGCGGCAGCGGCTTCAGCAGCGGCGGCTTCCTTGGCGGCCTTTTCAGCTTCGATCTTGGCGAGAGCCTTGGGACCGAGCTTGGCCTTCTTGGCCTTTTCAGCACGCGGAGTAGCGGACTTGCCTTCGATAGAACGGCCAGCGCGGATTTCGTGGAACAGGTCCATGATGCCGACCTTCTTGAGGAGGCTGCGAACGGTGTCAGACGGCTGTGCACCGGTCTGGAGCCACTTGAGGACCTTTTCCTGTTCGAACTTGATTTCCGGAGTCTTGGAATTCGGGTTGTAGAAACCCACCTGTTCGATAAAGCTATCGTCGCGAGCCTTGCGGGAGTCGATCACCACGGCGCGGTAGAAGGGGTTGTGACGCTTGCCGAAACGAGCGAGACGGATAACGGTTGCCATTTTAACCTCTTATTTGTTTATTTTCCCGTTTTCGGGGAAAATGGGGTTTGTTTTTATTGTTTTGGGCCAAAGATAGCAAAAAAAATCTTGTGTGTAAAGGACGGAATGTAAAATTTTCCCGTTCTTTGCGTATAAATTAACGCTAGATTTGGGCGATTTCAGTTTCTAAAACCGTAAAAATGCCGATTTTTAGCAAAAAAACGGATTTTGGGGGCTCGGAGTCCTGCCGCTAACTGGTGGTTTATGGAAGGTTGCTTCAAGGATTGACCCTTTGGAGCGGTGGAAACGGCTCGATAAAAATGATAAAAATGTGGCGGAAATCTTACTTTGTGCTGTAGAAAGATCCCTTTCCCTGTAAAAAAACTTGTTTTTCTATAAATAAGTTTGGGAAGAAGATATGCAACTCACTTTTGAAGATTTCGCTTCGGCTCTTTCACTTGATTACGAGTGTGTTTTCTTCGTTGATAACGAAACGAGCTGTTATTCGATGCGTGTTTATCGCGGCGAGCATCAGGAACTGAAATTGGTGAATAGCAATAATTTTTGGGATGATGTGAAAGTCAATGTGGAAGCTGTCGTTTATCCCGAAGACAAACAGTCCTTTGCTGACCATATCAACCACGAATCGTTGCTCAAAGCGATTCAAGATGGAAACGTATTTGAATTCAAGTACCGCTTGGTAATAGCTGGTGAGCCCGTCTGGTTCCAGATAAAGGCGGTTTTTGCTCGTTCGCATGGGCATGAATTTTTAGTGATTGGCGTGAACAATGTTGACAAGCGTGAACGCGAGCGCATTGAACTGGAAAAAAAGGCTTCCAAAGGTGAAGTCTTTGGGCGGATCGTGATGGCGCTTGCCGAACGTTACGACGCTCTTTATATGGTAGATCTAGTCACGAACCATTACGCCTTGTATAAGAGCGAACGCCTGTTCTGCGAACTCTGCATCGCTTTCGAAGGTGATGATTTCTTCAACCAACTTCAGAAGGACGCCTTGAGTGTTATCTACAAAGAGGATATCCCCCTGATTGTGGCGGCTCTGAAAAGGGAAAGCCTGTTGAGGGAACTCGACGAACACGCCATGTTCTCCTTGACTTATCGCTTGAATTCTCCGGCAGGTCCGCAGTATGTGAACCTGGTGGCTGTGTATGCGGACAAGAACCATGTGGTTATCAGTGTTACCAACGTGGATGCCCAGGTGCGCCGCGAACAGAAAATTAGGGAAGAGGCGAACCTTGCGTTCGAAAAGTCGCGTCGAGACGATTTGACGGGCATCAAGAACAAGAATGCGTATGGTGAATTTGAGACGAAACTCAACCGGCAAATCCAGTCAAAGGAACCGGTGGAGTTTGCCGTTGCCATTTGCGACGTGAACGGGCTCAAGACCGTAAACGACACGCAGGGCCACAAGGTGGGCGACATCTATATCAAGAAAGCCTCGAAACTGGTGTGCGAAACTTTCAAGCATAGTCCCGTGTTCCGCGTGGGCGGCGATGAGTTTGTTGTAATTCTTCTCGGCTCCGATTATGAAAATCGCGAAAAACTGGAGCAGGACTTTGTCAAAAAAGTAAATGACGGTACCGGAAAAAATAAGGTCTCCTTGGCTTGCGGAATTTCTGTGTTCGACCCGGCTCACGACAAGAACGTTTCCGTTGTTTTTGAACGAGCCGACGCCTTGATGTACAAGAATAAGGAGTCTATGAAGGGCGGTCGCGACGAAATCATCGATGCGGTCGTCTGAACGGCTGGAGCCAAAGTGACTGTTTGGAGCCTTTTGTACCCACCCTGCATCAAGTGCGGGGAAAACTCCTGCGGGCATCTCCATTAAATCGACATCCTCGCACAAGTGAGGATCTTTCTTTTTTTTATTTTTGTGCAGATATTTTTTAGATGGACAAAAAGATGTTTAAAGTAGGGTTTGATAACGACGCGTACCTGAGGACGCAGTCCGAGAAAATTGCCGAGCGCATTGCGAAGTTCGGTGGAAAACTTTATCTGGAATTTGGTGGAAAACTGTTCGATGATCATCACGCATCCCGCGTGTTGCCTGGCTTTGCGCCCGACAGTAAAATCCGCATGCTTGAAAAGCTCAAGGACAAGGCCGAAGTCATTATCGCGATTAACGCGGGTGACATCGAAAAGAACAAGGTTCGCGGCGACTTGGGCATTACCTATGACCAGGATGTGTTGCGCCTGATTGACGCTTTCCGTGGCTATGGTCTGTACGTGAGTTCCGTGGTGCTGACCCGCTGGCAGGAACAGCCGAGTGCTGTTGCCTATCAGAAGAAGCTTGAAGATCTTGGCCTCAAGGTTTATCGCCATTACCCGATTGCGGGTTATCCGAGCAACATTCCGCTGGTGGTGAGCGACGATGGTTACGGTAAGAATGAATTTGTTGAAACCACCCGCGAACTCGTGGTGGTGACCGCACCGGGCCCGGGAAGTGGAAAGATGGCTGTGTGCCTTTCGCAGATTTACCATGAAAACAAGCGTGGAATTAAGGCGGGGTACGCCAAGTTCGAGACCTTCCCGATTTGGAACATTCCTCTCAAGCATCCGGTGAACCTCGCGTATGAAGCCGCGACGGCCGACTTGAACGACGTGAACATGATCGACCCGTTTCACCTGGAAGCTTACGGCAAGACGACCATCAACTACAACCGCGACGTGGAAATCTTCCCGGTGCTCAACGCCCTGTTTACCCGCATTCTCGGGGAATCTCCGTACAAGAGCCCGACGGACATGGGCGTGAACATGGCTGGCAACTGCATTGTCGATGATGATGCTGTCTGCGAAGCCGCCCGTCAGGAAATCATTCGCCGTTACTACAACACGCTTTGCGACGTGCGTAAGGGCAATGCCGACAAGGACCAAGTTTATAAGCAGGAACTGATTATGGAACAGGCCCAGATCAGCACTGCAAACCGCCCCGTGATTGCTGCCGCTGTCGAAAAGGCGGAATTGACAAGTGGTCCGGCGGTGGCGATTCAGCTGAACGACGGTGCCATTATTACGGGCAAGACGTCTTCGCTGCTCGGCGCCTCTTCTGCAATGCTTCTGGATTCCCTTAAGCACTTGGCCGGAATCCCCGACGAAGTGCGTCTGCTTTCGCCGATGGTGATCGAACCGATTCAGAACCTGAAGACCAAGCAGCTCGGCCACAAGAACCCGCGCCTGCACATGGACGAAGTCCTGGTCGCGCTTTCTGTTTGCGCCCTCACGGATTACAACGCGAAGATTGCACTTGAAAAGTTGCCGGAACTCCGCCACTGCGAAGTGCACTCCAGCGTGATTCTTTCTCAGGTCGACGTAGGCGTGTTCCGCCGCTTGGGTGTGAATCTCACCACGGAACCTACATACCAAACCAGCAAGCTGTACCACGGCTAAGCTAGAATGTCATTCTAGTCTCGTCCGTGAAGGTCCCTGAGCCTGCCGAAGGGCCGAACCGTCATCCTGAGCGAAACCGCAGAATCTAGATCAAAATGAAAAAGTCGCGACAATGTCGCGACTTTTTAACTTATATGCAAATACTTCGTTTGAAGAATTACTTCTTCTTGGTCTTTTTAGGCGGATGAGCAGCGATCTTCTTGACGCTCTTGTCTTCTTCCTTGGCGAGTTCCGCTTCTTCAGCTTCGAAGATGGCCTGAGCCTGGCGGAGTGCGTCGGTCGGGTCGATTTCGATTGCTTCGGAGGCTTCGTCTACGAGTTCGGCGAAGTCGTCGTACCAGTCAGCGAAGATTTCCACTTCGAGGTGGTCAACGCCCGGAACGGTGAGGCGTGCGCCGCAGGCTTCACCTACGCGGTCGAGGTACTTGGCCATCTGGGGCTTGAGGAGCGTGAGGTCGAGACCGTCGAGGTCTTCGGGTTCAAAGTAAACGCCGTCGACGTCGGAATCGTCATCCTTTGCCTTCTTCTTGCTCTTCTTGTCGTCGCATTTGCCGCACTTGCACTCGCCGTTGCAGCATTCTTCGTCGCCGTACAGGGCCATGTATTCTTCGTCGTCCATGCCGCTGTCGTAGTAGAATTCGTCTTCTTCGAGGTACAAGGTTTCAACAAAGATTCCCTTGGCGCCGAGAGTCTTGGCGGCTGCAATGAATTCCTTGAGGTCGCCACCGAAGTAGCGGGTGGTTTCCATGTCTTCGTTCAAGGTCTGAACGGGAATGGGGGAGAGCTTCTGCTTCTTGAGGTAGTCGCAGATTTCGTCACTGATGGATTTCTGAGTCTTTGCCATTGGATTCTCCAGTAAAAAAGTGATTAGTGGTTGGTGATTAGTGGTTAGGATTATAATCGCGTCGAAGCCACCATACTAATCCTGTTTACTAACCACTGCCCACTGTTTACTAAACGTGGTACTTCTTCAGGCTCGGGGCCTTTTCTTCAATCAACTTCATGATGCGGGCCACGGCGTCTGCACCGTTTGCGGTATCCTTCACGCTCACGAGCGGCTGGAACAGCGGGCTGTTGAACAGCGTGCCCAGCGGAATCGGATTCTTGCGGCAGAACGTGATGTCGATAAAGTCGCGGGCGTCCTTCTGCAGGTTGTGAGCCTTGTCCTTGTCGCCGGTCTGGAAAGCCTTGTACAGGTCCACGAAGGTCTTCGTGGCTTCGGGGATGTTGCCCGAAGCGCTGATGAGGCCCGTGCCGCCCATTTCGAGGAGGTCCGCGAAGAGACCGTCTTCACCGCTCATGACGGCGAAGTCCTTGCCCTTCGTTTCCTTGATCACGCGCATCGTGTCTTCGTGGAACTTTTCGCCAAAGCCGAATTCAACTGCCTGCTTCAGACCAATGATGTTCTTGTCTTCGGCAAGTTCAATCAAGGTGTCGGGGTGCACGTAGCTGGAGGTGCGGCCCGGAACGTTGTAAATCACGATCTTGGCGCCCGTCTCGCTGCTGAGCGTGCGGTAGTGCTTCAGGAGGCCTTCCTGCGGCGGATTGTTGTAGTAACCAGTAACGCAGAGGACTGCCACCGGGGCAATCTTCTGAACGTTTTCGATCATTTCGATCGATTCGCGAGTGCAGTTGGAACCGGCACCGGCAATCACGGGCACGCGGCCGTCCACATAGTCGAGCGTAAACTTGATAACATCCAGGTGCTGCTGCGGAGAAACCGTCGCACTCTGACCCGTGGTCACGGCAGGGAGCACGCCACTTGCGCCGTTAGCGATCACGTCGTCGATCATCTGGCCCATCTTCTTGTAGTCGATGGAGTTGCGAAGGTTCTTGGGATCGTCGTTCTTGAGCGGGGTGAACAACGCGGGGAAAACACCAGTAAGTTGAGAAGCGTTAGTAATCTGCATAGTGACTAAAATATAGTATTAGAATTTAGAGCTTAGAACTTAGAACTTGGAAAATACCCTCGGATTGCCGCTTGCGATGACTTCTTTTACATTTACGAACACAAAAAAAATGCATGGCTTTACATCCAAGTACAATGTTACAAAATTGGGGTATTGACAGACCTGTTTCGTTGTTCGTGATGATAGATGTATGGAATTTGTTTGAAAAAAATCGTTTGCCTTAACCGGAAAATTTTTGTATATTGCGAATATCCGCCAAAGTGGCGGTTATTGGTATATCCCGCGGCAGGGTCATTGCCTATCCCGAGAGACTTTTGTCCAGATCTTTGGGATTCCTTAAAATCCTCGTTTACTTGTTGCTCCCGCTTTCGTACTTGAGGGGTGCGACTCTTGATTTTGTTGATACGCCCTTGGCGGATGTCGTACGGGCGATGTCGCGCGCTTACGATACGCCGATGCTGGTGGATGATTCGCTCAATTTCAGGGTGACGTTCCATTTGGACGGGGTGGGCGTCATGGAGGGACTTACGGCCCTTTGTTCGGCGCACGGCCTAGAGGTTGTGCAGGAAGGCTCTGTTTTCCATGTGCGGCGGGCACGGGCGCGCGGCGAGTCGGAATTCCGTATGCAGGATTCGCTGGTGACGCTTTCGGTCAAGGGGCAGGAGGTGAACGAGTTCGTGCGTGAGTTTGCGCTGAATTCGGGGCTGAACATTTTGGCATCGCCGGGGCTTGAGGGGCGCATTACGGGAACTCTCAGGGGAATGCCTGCGGAAGGGGCGTTCCGCGCCCTGATGGGGGCGCACGGCTTTCGCGTGTGGCGCGAAGGGGAATGCCTACGCGTCGGAGAAAAGCGCCGTCAGAGCGCGAAAGCCGGGGCGAATGACCGTGGCGGAAGTCCGTCAGGTAACATTCGCCTGGAACGCGACGGCGACTTGTATTCGGCGGAAATCGCAGAAGGGGAACTCTTGCAGGTGCTTGACGAACTGGCGGATCTTTCGGGGCTCAACTTGGCGGTCTACGGGGACGTTCACGAAACGGTTCGCCTCAAGTTTGACGGGGCGACTCTCGAAGATTTGGTGGAGTCGCTTTTCAGGGGGCGTCGCTACAGCTATGTACTTGATAGCAATACTTTGTATGTATCCGAAGGAGGGATGCGCAACGCCCTTTCTACGACGCGCTTTTATCCGTTGCGCCATATCCACTCGGAGCGTGCGCTGGCTCATCTGGGGAAGATCTCGCCGAGTGCGAACTTTATTTCGACGGAAGTCAAGGAACAGAACGCCCTGCTTTTGGCGGGTTCGCTTTCCGAAATCCAAATGGCGGTCGATTTGCTGAAACAAGTGGACCTCCCCGCGATGCAGGTGACTCTTTCGTGTATCGTGGTGGAATTCAAACGGGGGCGCGGTTTCGAAATCGGTCTTCATAGTGGCGCGACGCGGAAAACGGCCGAGCGGGATATCGGGGCGCGCGGTTATCTTGATTTTATGAGTAAGGATTTCTCCGTGTCGGGTGCGTTCGGGAAAATCGGCTTGCTGCCCGATCGGTTCGAAATGGAACTTGCCTCGATGGAAGAAAATAATGTAGCCGAAGTCTTGGCACGTCCTCGCCTTACGACTCTCAACGGCAACAAGGCGGAACTCAATGTGACGAATACTGTCTACTATCTAGTCAGCCAGGTTTCTGCCGATGGTTACCCGATTACGGATTACCGTTCGTTCAACGACGGCATCTCGCTGGAACTCACGCCGTCAGTGACGCAAGATGGACGCATCACTCTGGAAGTATCGCCTGAAATCAAAACGGCGGGCCGCAGCTCCGGTGACGGCCCCCGTGACATCAGTACGCGGAACCTGAAGACGGTCGTGGTGTTGGAAAACGGCGAAACGCTTTGTCTGGGAGGCCTTATTCGCAAGAGCAAGTCCGAGGTGCGTTCGGCGGTGCCGTTCCTGGGAAGTATCCCGCTGCTTGGACGGTTGTTCAGTTACACTTCGGAACAGGAAGAAGAAAATGAATTGGCGATATTCATTACGCCGCATGTAGAAAAGGAGGGGCAATGATGTTGCGAGTGCATCCAGTAGAAGCAAGAATTTTTACGTGGGATTGCCCGGCGGAATATGGCGAGTGTGTTTCGTCGCAGGATGCGGAAATTGCGTTTGCGCGGGAGTTTCCCGAAAACAGTTGGCATTTGAAATCGAAAGGGGGGAACTTCGCCGTCTTGCCGCTAGTCTCTTTTGTTGAATCGCATCAAACCGTTTCGCGGTGCCTTGTTGTGGTGAGGGCTGCGGAAAATGTAGAAACGACAGCGATGGGTGCTTCAAAAATCAGGAAATTTCCGGTTCGCTTTTGGATTTTTTCGAAGCGGAGGTGCCTTTTGCCGCGTCAAATCGCATTGTATTCCGCAGCGGAAGAATTTGTTTGTCGGAATATGACGGAAAACGGTGACGCCAATTTTTGGTGCTATGCGTTGGTGGATGGCGTCCTCTATTCGCTGGTGTTTTGCGAAGGGCGATTGGCGTATTGGTCTGAGGAATGCGACATCGGCAGAGAAGGAACTTCCATGGAGGCGTACTTGTGTCGGTTCCGTTGTTTTCTGAAGACGGATGTACTTTTTTCGCGAGTAGGGCGTTTTGCTGAAATTGAGTTGCCGCCCCGATTTGAAAGGCGAAATTTCAAGAAGTCGGCGCGGAGTTTTCTCTGGAATGAGGTGAATTTGCAAGGCATTCGTCGAAATTTCCGTTTGGAGATTCCCTGGAAAATCCTCGGAACGGTATCGCTCCTATGCTTGGCGTTGTTGTATGAATTTGGGGTGGTGTACAGCGGAAAGGGGGCCTTGTCGTGTGAAAACTGTGTCGAGGCAGCCCCGGTGGAACTGCTTTTGACTCCCGAGATGCCAAAATCAATGGAACCGATAGAAAAGGGCAGAGTCGAAAAAGCATTTGTCGTGGAATCGGCTGTCGCTCGAAAAAAATGCTCGTTGCCTGGATTCCGCTTGAACGGGGTGGTTGGCGAAAAGTTGGCGATGTTTACTGTGGCGACGGAATCTCGTGTCGTTTCGCTGGGAGATTCTCTCGGTGATTTTGCCGTGGAAAACATCGGTCGTGCCGGCGTTCGTCTTGTCTGTGGCGATTCAGTGGTCGTGCGTGGAGTCGGCGATGGGTAGGGGCTTTTTTGCACTGAGGCGCCGTGGGGCCGTTTTGCCACTCGTGCTGGGGATTCTCCTGGCGGTAACACTCCTGCTGACGTCCCTTTTGCAGATGCCGGGTGGGGTGCGGCGAGCTGCTCTTCGGCAGTTGCAGGAACAGCAACGGATTTACGATGCGGAATCGGCGCTGATTGCGAACCTGTCGGGGCTGCCGGCGGATTTCTTTGAGCGCCCGCCATGGAACAGGGCGCTCCCTAAAGTAGAACGGGGGCGTCTTGGCCCCTGGGCGGTCTTGTCGGCGCCTATGTCATCTGCGAATTCGGGTAGCGCCGACAAGCGGATTCGTATCTTGGCGGGCGTCCCCTGCGATAGCGCTTGCTCCTTGCTGAATTCCTATGAACGCCGTCGTGAAATTTACGAGGGGTTTCGCCGGGAACTGATCCGCGAAATCACGATGGCGAAGCCACCGCTTGCCCTGAAAGTCAAGTCGGGAAACCGTCGCTTTTTGGGACGGATGCAGCCCATGTCGCTTTGGGTGCAGGAAGGTGACTTGACTCTGAATTTGGATGGGAATACTTCGTCGGGGCGTTTTAGAGTCGATGGTTCCGCGGAAGTGCGGGGGAGCGTGAACTTTGATACGCTGCGGGTCTATGCGCGGGGACCGGTTACATTACGAGGCAATGTCCGTGTACGCTGGCTAGAGGCCTTCAGCGAAGAACGCGTCGAAATTTCGCAGGGGTTTGATTTCTCGGGCGTTGTCGTGGCGCGCCGAGAGGTGCTGTTCCCGAACGGGGTGCGAAAGGTACGCCGTCGGTATCCTTCGTTCGCGATGTCGCTTGAAAATGCTGAAAGATCGGAGCCGGATTCGATGCTGATACCCGCGTTCATTTCAGGCCAGTTGCAACCTTTTGAATGGAGCTTGAAATGAAAAGAGGCTTTACCTTGATGGAAATCTGTATCGCCCTTGCCGTACTTTCGGCGGGCATACTCGTGTTTGGGCGCTTCCTGGATGGGTTCAATCGCTTGCGGGCCTTGGAGCGGGCTAAGGCGAAATCTGTTGTCGCCGTGGGTGAAACCGTAGAAGAACTTGTCCTAAAACCTCCTCGCTGCAAGGATTCCTCTTTTGTCCGTAACGAGGTGAATGTTGTCCTAAATGCGGTTCCCGGGGTAAAGCCACTGGCATGGGTCGAGGTATTTTCGGTGAAAATGCGGGAGGTTGAACTGCGGAGGCTTGTCCGGTGCGAAAAAATCCGCTAAAACCGTCAAAAAATCCGCTGTACCCCGCGAAAAATCTGACAAATCGCGGTTTTACGCTGGCTGAACTTTTGGTGGCCGTCGTGGCGGCTTCTGTCATCTCGATTGGAGCGCTAGGCGTCTATTCGGGCTATTACAGGCTCTATCTGCAACTGTACGGCGGCTACCAAAAAGAAACCGCCGCAATCCTCGAGGAACTGCGGCGGATAAATCCGTATGAATCGGGGCCTTGCCTTAGGCGTTAGCCTTCTTTTCTGCAGCCTTTTCTGCGGCGCGGGCCTTGTGCATTTCGATGAGGTTGCCGATGTAGTGCATAAAGCTAAGCACGCTCACCGAGAGGAATCCGACAGAATAGAGGGCGAGGAACGGTCCGATAATGAACTTCTGCGCACCGATGTATTCCAGAAGACCGAAAATGCAGTAGACGCCGACACCCAGTTCAACAACGGCCTGCCACGGGAACTTCTGGGCGTAGTGGCTCTTGGCCTTCTTCTTGGATCCGCCGCTCTTCGGGGTGCGGACAAAGCTGCCCTTGGCACCGATTACGGCAGAGAACACGGCGCGGGAGTTGCTCACTGCGATACCTACGCCGAGAGCCATGAGGATGGGGAGGGAGAGCAGGCGGATTTTCCAACCGGTGTAGCCGGAGCAGCGCTGAGCCACAAAGTAAAGAACAGAAGGAGCTATTGCGGCGAGGAAGATAAAGCTGAAACCGACAGTGTAGGCCCAGGTCGGCAGGTGTGCGACCGGTTCAAAGAAGGCGAGCAGCGGCCAAGCACAGAGGGCGGTAAACAACATGCAGGGGTGGATCGAGTAGTGCGTCGTGTGGAGGATGGCGCCAATCTTTACGCGGAGTGGAACCTGGGCCTTGAGCACGCGCGGCAAAATCTTGATGGCCGTCTGGATAGAACCCTTTGCCCAGCGGAACTGCTGTGCCTTGAAGGCGTTGATGTCGTTGGGGAGTTCGGCCGGAACGATCACGTCGAACACGAACTTCATTTTCCAACCGGCGAGCTGGCTGCGGTAAGAAAGGTCCATGTCTTCGGTCAGGGTGTCGCCTTCCCAGCCGCCACCGCCATAGATGGCCTGCTTGCGCCACACGCCTGCGGTGCCGTTGAAGTTCATGAAGAGCTTGCCCCAGCTGCGAGCAGACTGTTCCACCACGAAGTGGCCGTCAATACCGATAGACTGTGCGAGCGTAAGACCGGATTCGGTGCGGTTCAAGTGGCCCCAGCGACCCTGGACCAGACCAATCTGATCGTCCATCACCAGGTAGGGGATCGTCTTGAGGAGGAAGTCCTTCTCGGGGACGAAGTCGGCGTCGAAAATCGCGAGGAATTCGCCCTTGGCCACTTTCATGGCTTCTTTAAGGGCGCCAGCCTTGAATTCGGAACGGTTGGTACGGTGAATGAGCTTGATGTCGTAACCCTTGGCGGCGAGTTCGGCGACTTTCTTCTTGGCGACTTCGTAGCATTCGTCGGTGGAGTCGTCCAGCACCTGGATCTCGTGCTTGTCCTTGGGGTAGTCGATGGCGCACACGGCTTCGAGCAGGCGCTCGACGCAGTTCGCTTCGTTAAAGACCGGCAACTGGGTGGTGACCTGCGGAAGGTCGTCCATGGAATGTTCTCGATAGAACTGCAGAATCTTTTTCCTGTCGGAAAGTCGCGTGGTGCGGCTATTCTTCAGGAAGAGATAGATGCTATAGTAACAGCTGAAACCGTAAATGACCAGTCCGATGCCTGCGATGACGTAGACGACGAACATAATGTCGAGTAGGATTGTACTGATTGCCATAAAACCGTATAACCTATTTAAAAACTTTTTGCCCCTTTTCGGAACTTGCGGCCAAATATAGAAACCCTACACAAAGTTTGCTACATTGTTAACCGAGTTTTCACAAAAATTTATCAAATAAACTTGGGTAACGGCTATGGATAAGGATAAAAGTCCCCTAGAAAAGTGGATCGAGGCCCAAAAGGGAAATCCTGGGTTCGATGCCGCTCTCCGGAAACTGGTTTCGTATGCCTGTGCGGAATGGTTCCGTCGCGAAAATCTGGTCGCGGTGGCTCCGGAAGAGGCTCTCGCGCGAGTTCTTGCGACAGATATGCCGGAATATCCTCTCGGAAATTGGTTGGACTCGCCTGCGAGGTTTGCCCCCGAAATTGCCGATTTTTGCGAAAAAACAAAGATTGCCCCTTTGCCGAAGGCTTTAAAAGGAACGTTTCCGGAACACTTGGACCTGCGTGGCGTCGTGTGTCCAAATAATGCGATGCGGAGTCGTCTCGTGATGGCGGGGCTTCCGGAAGGGGCTTCTCTCGACATTTACCTGGATGATGGATCTCCTATCGAGAATGTGCCTGGAGCCCTAGTCGCCGATGGCCATATTGTCAAAAAAAGGCAAAAAAAAGAGAATTTTTGGTTACTTTCGGTGGTCAAACGCCCTTCAAGAGTGTAGATTATATATGTAATGGAAAACAGGATTCTGATTATCGGCGACGAACTTCTCGGAGAACAGGGCGAGGCTGCCAACCGCTTTGCCGAAATTCTTCTTTGTCGGGAAGCCAACAGACCTGTACAGTTTTCGATCAACGCACCTGCGCCCCAGAGCTTGCGCCAGCTCTTGGACCGCGCCTCGGCCGACATTATTGGCAAGAAGGCGGGACGGATTATCTTGGGGCTCGGACTCAAGGAACTGAAACGGGGCGGAACTGATTATAATGGGGTATTTACCCTGTACCAGGCCCTTGCTCACGAAATCTTGAGCAAGACGCTTGCGACGGTCCATTTCTTGACGATTCCCGAGGACATGTTTCCGCAGGCCCCTTCGCAGGTGGTCGCCCTGAACGATTTGCTCCGGGGACTTGCCTCCCAGGATGACAAGCGTGTCCGGATTATGGATTTTGCCGCCTATGTGGCGGATTTCAAGGAAAAACAGTTGGAAAGAGGAAAGTTCGGGCGTAGCCTGTATACGGACGACGGCTTGCCGACATCGATATGCAACACGTTCCTCTCGCTGTTCCTATACGACTTTATAAAGAAAGAATTGAAATAAAAAAAGGAAGGGTAAATATGAGTTTGACAGACGATCATTTCGCACGCAAGATTGCAGCCCAGAGCAAGGCCTGGGAAGAAACGAGCGACGCTCCCAAGAAGGAACGTTCGCACGAGGCCGCCGCTCCCAAGATGGGTATTTGCGACAAGTGCAAGAAGGAAGCCCTGCTTCGCTCCTACCGTTTCAGGGAAACGTCCGTGAGCAACGGCGCCGCCAGTTTTGGCACGGTGACGAAACACCTTTGCGAAGACTGTGCCCCGAAGTCCCGTGCCCAGAAGGATGCCGAGGTGCCCAAGCTGAACAACAAGCAAATCAGGAACTTGATGCGATCGGCCAAGAAGGGACTGCTCTAGTCGCTTTTAAGGGATTTCTGTTCTTGGTGATATGAGGTTTTCGGGCATTAAAATGCCTGGGCTTTTGAATGGGGGGCCGTTCCGTTGGGCGGTCGTCCTTTTTGTGGTTGTATTTTCGATGTTCCTCGCCGATTTTCTGATGGGGGAACCGGCGGTTCCTGAACGGGGAATGTCCTCGATTCCCTTTGACCACGCCATTCACGGCGATTCGATAGGCCTGGACTGCTCCGCCTGCCATACAGGGGCTCGGGCCTCGGCGAATGCGTATATGCCTTCGATGGCGGATTGTATGGATTGTCATCGGCTCCCGATGAACGATAAGCTCGCCGAAGAAGAAATGCAGGCGGATCGGTCTGAAAAGCCCTGGTCGCACAGGCGCCATTTGCCAGACCATGTCGTGTTTCATCACGGGGTCCATGCGGCGGCGGGAGTCGCTTGCTCGGATTGCCATGGAACGGGCTACCGGCAGAACCGTTATGGCGGCGAACAGTTCGACATGCAGTCGTGCATCAAGTGCCATCGAGGGGAAACCTTCAAGGAGCGTGGTTTTAAACCGGCGGCGACTTATTGTGCCGCTTGCCACCGTTGAGGCGTGAAGGTATCTTATGGGAATGGATCGTCGCGAATTCATTAAAAGTTGCTCGCTGGTGGCGGTGATGGGGTTACTGTTTGGCTGCCGCAAGTTGCCACTCGACGAGGTGGCGAGGTTGGGCGATGGTCCGACTCTCAAGCAATTCGAGGATGAGGTGAAGCTTGCGGTTTCGCAGGCGAAAAAGCAACTGGATTTGGTGAAGGTGTCGCGTCCGGGATCCTTGAGTATTCCGGGGGCATCGCCGGTGAACCGGTTCGGGATGGCAATAGACCTGGACCTTTGCGATGGTTGTGGCGAATGTATTTTTGCGTGCAACCTGGAAAACAATGTGCCCTTGGTCCCCGAAGACGATGCGGCTCGTGGACGTTTTATGCACTGGGTCGATATGCGTAGCGGAGCACCGTTTATGTGCGCCCACTGCGGTAAGGCTCCTTGCGAACGCGTGTGCCCGACGGGGGCGGCGAACCATACGCCCGATGGACTTTCGGCAATGGTGTATAAGCGTTGTGCCGGGAGCCGCTTCTGTGGGGCGAATTGCCCCGTGCAGGCCCGCAAGTTCAATTTTAACGACGCCCAGAAACTGGGACTTGCCCGCAAGTTCAACAAGGAAGTCCCGCTCCGTGACAAGGGCGTCATGGAAAAATGCAGCCTCTGTCTGCACCGTCTGCAGAATGACCGACTGAAGTTCAAGACGCAACTTTCGGTCGCAGAAGGAATCGGGGTGGCGTCGGTGAAGAACGCTTCGGAAAATGCCGCGGGAAACGCCACGGAATGGCGCGGTCGCGGTGTGACCACCGCATGCTCGGACGCCTGCAAGAGGCGTGCGATCATCTTTGGCAACTGGCTCGACGAAGAATCTCCGCTGGTCCAGTTGACAAAGGACCGCGTCCTGTACGCACCGCGTGAAATCGCCGGCCTGGATCCATCCGTCGTGTTTATGCGGGGGCGGCGCTGATGTTCCGTTACCTGATGCTTGCGGGGCTTGCGCTGTTTTTGCCGGGGCTTTGTGCCTTGGGCTATTCGCTGTACGAAGGACCTTCGGCGTGGATGCTCGATTCGCGAACCTTCTGGGGTACGCCGATTAGCTTGTTTGTATTCTGGGTGGGGCTTGCCCATGCGGGGACACTCTTGTCGGCCGTATTCTTGGCGCTCGATGTCAAGTTGGACCGTCGCACGGCCTTGATTGCGGAACTTTCGACACTTGCAAGCCTCGTGTTTGCGGGAATTTTCCCGCTGATGCATCTGGGATATCTTCAAAACTTCTATATGGTGGCTCCATTTCTCGATGCGCGGGGAAACTTTGCGAATGTGGGCTCGCCGCTCGTCTGGGATTTCTGCTGCATCGCCGTCTATGCAGTCCTTTCGCTGGTTTTCTTTGGGGTGCACCTGAAGGCGCGGACAAATCCTGCTCTGGATAAGTACCGCAAGCCCATGGCGTGGCTCCTTTTCCCGTTGGTGCTCTGGGTGCATACGGTGGTGAGTCTCGATTTTGCGACGACATTTGTGCCCGAGTGGCGTGGCGCCTTTTTCCCGGTTTACTTTATTGCGGGGGCGATTTTCTCGGGAATTGCGCTCGTGAACTTGCTCCTTTGTACCGAAGGTTACCGCGTGCGTCTTCTGGAACGCTTGCAGCTGATCTGTTCCTGGATTCTCTGCGCCATCTGGTTCTGGGATTTTTTGCTCAAGGGAACTTTCTTTGCTTCGGCTTTTATTTTTGCGGGTGTTCTACCTCAGCTTCGCCTGGTATCGGTCGTCCGTGAAAACCGTTGGGGACGAGCCGCACTTTCGGTGAGTGTGCTTTTCGGCTTGTTCCTTGAACGCTTCTACCTTGTATCGCCGGAGTATGGGACTTCGTCATCGTTCGGCTGGGTCGATTTGGGGCTCGTCGCTTTTTCTGTCGGCGGGTTTATGCTGCTGTTTTTCGGCGTGCGTCGCCTGCTGAACCGCTATGCGGAAAACACAGGGGCTTACTTTGGCGAAGTCGATGGCAGCGATATGGCGAAAGTGGAAGAAGCGGAGAAGGCTGAACGCGAAGCCGCTTCAGGACTTGGCGTTGAAAAATCGAAGAAGGGGTTTTACATCCAGCCGTGGTCTTCCGAGGAATACCGTATTCTGCGGTTTCCGCTGCTGGTCGGGATTGCCGTAGCGTTGATTTTTGTGGTCTGGGCCTGGGGACAGTTCCCTTTTGCGAATGTGGAACTTTCGTTAGCCAATGTGCTGCCCCTGATTTATCCGGTAATTGCCCTGGCGACGGTGATGACGTTGCTTGTGCGGATTTACTTTATCGAAAAGACCCTTGTGCTGCACCGCCTAGAAAAAATCCTGGGGGTTGCCATCCTGATTTTGGCGGGTGCGTGCGCGGGAACTTTCTTTGCGGGGGGAGCCTCTGAAACTTCGGGTGCTTCGGTTGATGCGGCTGGCCTCAATGAAAATGCCTCAGTGGACCTCGTTCAATCGGCTTTGGTGTGGAACGCCCGGTGTGCTACCTGTCATGGTGCCGACGGAAAGTTCAACGAAAAATTTGTGCGTGAATATTATCCGGTTCCGCCGAAATTGAATTTGCAGAGACTCGATAGCCTGGGAACGGATTCCTTGGTCAAGGTTATTTTGAATGGCCGGGTAAATATGAGTGCTTATGCGAACCGGTTGACTCCTGCCGAAGCATTCGGCTTGGTAAACTATATGCGGTCGCTTGCGGTACGTGATTCTGGGGAGGGAGCAAGATGATTCCGCTTGTCAATGCGCTCGCCTGCCTGATTGCGCTTGGCTGCGCCTCTTTCTTATGGAAGAAAGGGTCTTCGCCGTACCGCAACGGAGCCCTACTTGCAGGCTCCTTGTTGCTGTTCAGCGTGTTCACCTATTTCGGCGGCGAAATGTTCGATGCTCGCGTCGCCGATCCGATGCTGGAACATTACCCGTTCCGCATGATGGCACTGAGCCTTTGCTTTTCGACGACGTCGCTCGCACTGTATCGCAGGCGTTACCTGGTGCTAGCGCAAGCGCTGTGGCTCTGGATAGAACTCTTTGGTGGAATAGCGCTTTTTTATCGTGGGTTCGATATCGCCTGGATGCGAATCTTGGCAATTCTTGGCATGACTCTTTGCAGTACGTTCCTTTCCAAGATATCGAAGGAAATGGAATTTTGCCTGATGGTGTTCTGGATTGCGGTCTGGGTGTTCTTTTAGAATGGGCGATGAGGAATGAGTGGTGATTTATTTTTCATTCCACATTATTCATTACACATTTTTTGAGGATATTTCTTTCAGGTAATCCGCATTGAGTTTCGACAGTGCCGTGGCCTTGTCGCGCTTGAACTGACGGTGTTTCTTGTCCTTGTCGAGTCCCAGGAACTTGAATAATTGGGTCGGGTGGCGTAAGGTGAATCCCGTGAGACTTGAAACGGGAAGTGACTTGTAGAATATTTCCCAAAGCGGAACGACGGATTGCTTTTGAATTAAAAATTGGCCGTTGACGAGTTCTTTGGATGAAAGGTCGACGGAGCTTGCTTCGGCTACCAGGTACGGCACGTTGAACATCTTGCCGCCCGCATGTGCCATGCGAAGCGCGTAATCCAGGAGTCTGAATTCAGGTGGCAGGTCCAGGTCAAAAAGCCCCGTGCGTTGTATAATCCTGCTTGAAAAGACGGCTATTGTCGGATTCGGTGCTGCGACAAATCGCATTGTCTCGTTTTCTGAAATGGCTGCAAATTCTTTCCCCTTGTTGAGCAGCAATCCACCATAAAAATGCCCATTGAATTTTACCCTGGGTGCGAAGGCATCCACCATCGGAAACCCTTCGATGACTTGAGCCAGGTTGTTCAGGAAGTTGCGGTCGACCGTAACGGCGGGGTGGGCGAACACGACCCACTCGGCATCAATGTTATGCAACGGGCGGTTCCAGTCGGAGTCGTGAAACCAGCCGAGCGCCGGATCTTCAAAGGATGGGCTCCATTGCTCAAAGCGGGGAGAGTCTTTTTCGAAAACAAAAACGTCGAATTGACGCATCTTGACTGCCTAGAAATTCAGCCGTAAACCGAGCCGGTGTTCATGCCCCATTCCTTCGGCAAGGTACGAGAAACTGTAATCCAGTGCGAAAAGATTCATGGCGTAACCGAGGCCTGCGCTCAGCATGTGGGCATTGTTGGTCTCGTCGGGGCGGTCTTCGGAGGCGAACAGTTCCTTGAAGTCGCGGGTCAGGTCAAGCCAGGTGCGCTGGAAACCGACGCGTGCAAAGAAATGCTGCCCGATGGCATATTCGCCACCTAGACTGAGGAACGCTTCCTGGTAGCGGGGAAAGTCGCTGTCAACAAAGACCGTGAGTCGGGGAAGAAGCTTGGGGCGGAAGTAGGACGAAATCGCAAATGTTTGCGACATCGGGTAATACTTGTCTTCGCCATCGTCGACATAGTCACGTAACAGGCAGCCGAAGTCGCGGGCCATGAAGGCGAAACCGTAAAGTTTGCTCTCGGCTTGCCAGGCGATACCCCAGTCAAATGCGGCACCTAGGGCTGTACGGTCACCGGAATCGTCTGTCAATTTGTCTGCGGCGAACTTAAGCGTGGCGCCGAACCGGAAATGCTTGAGCGGAAAGGCGAAGGTCGCCGTTGCCAACTGGCTGAAAGGTTCGTAGTCCTTGCCCGTAGCCTCGCCATATTCGTCATAGCCGTCGATGGTACCGTAGGAGAGCCAGTTGTAGGAAATTTGGTAAATGTATTTGCCGGAATGTCCCGTGTAGAACAGGCTTCCCTGGTTGTCGGCCATGTCTCCCGTTTGCCAGTGAGCCGATGCCACGTGGTCCTTGTTCTCGGGCATGACAAAGGCGGCCGGGTTTAGCTGCGTAATGGTCGGGTCGTTTGAAAGACCTGCGCCAGCGGATTTTTCGAGGGCTGCGTTTCGGGGGCTGTCGAACGTGTTGATGAAGGAAAAAACTTCTTGTCCGGCGTCGCCCTGGGTAAAGTAGGCGTGGCTTGCTGCAGGTATCGCGAGCAGCACAAGTGCCGAGGTCAAAAAGTGTTTGAAATTCATGGTTGAAATTTACAAATAATGTGGTTCGGATATGTGAAATGTGCAGAAAAATGCGATGTTTTTTTGAGGTAAAGGCGAGTTTCGCCTTTACAAATGGCGAAAGGTTTAATATATTTGGGTGCGTTCGGGCTACTAGCTCAGTTGGTAGAGCAACGCCCTTTTAAGGCGTGGGTCGAAGGTTCGAGCCCTTCGTAGCTCAGGAAACCGGTTCTAGATTTTCTAGAATCGGTTTTTCTTTTTAAGACGCAGTCTGGTAGAGCGTCTGTCGTGAGCCAACACGCCCTCGGGTGTAAACCGAGGGTGGTTGCGAGAGCGAAGTCTGTAGGACTTTGCAGTCTTATTGGGGAGCAGAATGTCATCAGTTCGACTAGAATCGTCGAGAGCGAAGCGAACATGACGATTCTAGGCCTTATCTTGAACGAAGTTCAAGTAAGCCCGAAGGGCAAAATACGAAACGAAGTGAGAATTTTGGCCATCTGGTTACCCCGGTCCGTCAGGACCGAATAAAAACTATAAATAACTTTCCAAAAGGTCAAAATAATTTGCTATATTTGCACACACTCGGGGTGTAGCTCAGCCTGGTAGAGCGTCTGCTTTGGGAGCAGAATGTCATCAGTTCGAATCTGGTTACCCCGATACAAGAAAGATAAGCCCCCTTTTGGGGGCTTTTCTTGTATCTTAGGCGCCAGATTGAACAGACCAGTTCGACAAAAAACATCCCATTTTCAAATTAATTTGTATGTTAAACGCATGATGAGAACATTTATTGGAAAAATGCTTGCTGGAATCTTTGCCTGTTTTTGGGGCAACAAGAAACGCTTTTTGTGCAGCGTTTTTGCAGGATTTTGGGCCGTTCAGCATATTGCTTGTGCCTATGGCGTAGACGATGACGTGCCCGAAGTAGATAATTCGTTAATGTGCAACCCGATTTTTGATGTGAACAAGATGTCTGGGCTGGGCTACGATGCATGCGAGCAGACCATTGCAGATGAAATAAAGAAGTTGGCAGACTGTAATGATAAATGTGCAGACTCGATGCTTCTGAACAAGGGCGTGTTCTATGGTAGTTTCTTTGAGTCGGAACAACTCTATTGCACAACGCCGACACAGCCATCGGCTTATGAGGGGTGTGCAGAATATCTTGTGAACGGGGCTTATAATAGAGTTGCAGAACAACTTGGAAAATGCTCAATGGCAAATTTCAAGGCTGAAGGCAGCTTGTCCGGTTACAAGTGTGCGAACGGAGAAAAAGTCTCTGTTGAAGAAGGCGAACGCCGTTCGGAACTGGCCAAGCAACAATTGACCCAGTAGGGCGGTTTATACCAATTTCCTATCCGCAATCCACTTGCGCACGGATTCTTCGGCGCGGGCCGCAAGAATTTCCTTCTTGTTCTTCTTCTTGAGGCCTTCGTGGTGGGGGAGCAGCCCGAAGTTGAAGTTCATGGGCTGGAAGTCTTCGTTTTCTTCCACCAGGCGGTTCATCAAGGAACCGATGCAGCTTTCGTCGGGGAGCGGGTCGGCATGCCCGTGCAAAAGGGTCTGCGCCATGTTCCAGGCGGCGTACCAGCCGGTGGCGACGGCTTCGGTGTAGCCTTCGCTGCCGGTAATCTGGCCTGCGAACCACGTGGGCGGAATGCCCTTGGCGCATTCAAGATCCGGGCGCAGGCGAAGAGTCTTGTCCAGGAACTTGGGCGATTCAATGAAGGTATTACGGTGCATGCAGCCGAGGCGTGCAAACTTCGCGTTCTTGAGCGCCGGCACCATGGTGAAGATTTCCTTTTGCGTGCCCCACTTGAGGCGCGTTTGGAAACCCACCATGTTGAACAAAGTCTTCTGCTTGTTTTCGGCGCGGAGCTGGATGACTGCGTACCACAATTTCCCGTTGTTGCCGAGTCCAAGGCCAATCGGACGCATGGGACCGTGGCGGAGCGTCTCGTAACCGCGGCGGGCCATTTCTTCGACCGGCAAGCAACCTTCGAACAGTTCGTTCTTTTCGAACGGGCGCGGCTCGGTGCTTTCGGCTTCGCAGAGCTTGCGTACAAATTCTGCGTAGGTTTCCTTGTCCAAGGGGCAGTTGATAAAGTCTGCCGTTTCGCCTTTTTCCCAGCGGTTCATGTAGAAGGCGTGGTCAAAGTCGATGCTGTCCGTTTCGACAACCGGGGCGATGGCGTCAAAGAAATGCAGGCGGTTGCTGCCCAGGCGCTTGAAAATGTCATCGGCGAGCGTGTCGCTTGCCAGGGGGCCCGCGGCAACGAGCGTAGGGCAGTCGCCTTCGAGGCTTGTGACTTCTTCGCGGTGGAGCGTAATGTTCTGGCTCTCTGCAATCTTTTTTTCAACCGATTCGCTGAAGATATCGCGGTTCACGGTGAGCGAGTCGCCTGCGGGCACGGCAGCTTCTCGGGCGGAATCCAGCAGAAAGCTCCCGAGCATCGTGAGTTCCTGCTTCAGGAGCCCGTGGGCAGATGTAATGCCCAAAGCCTTAAAACTATTGGAACAAACTAATTGGGCTAGATGGCCGTCTTTGTGCGCAGGTGTATTTTTCTCCGGGCGCATTTCGTACAAATCGACCTTAAAACCGCGGCTCGCCAGTTGTAAAGCCGCCTCGCAACCTGCGAGACCACCGCCAATTACACGTACACGTTGAGGCTTTGAAGTCGGGGCTTCGCCCCTTTGAGTAATGAGGTCGCTCATTTCATTCGCTTTGAGGGATTTGGGGTTACGAGGTATGAGGTCGTGCCTATGGCGCTTTGAGGTTTTGAGAAATTGTTCTCTGTGGCTCAGAGGGCGTTAGCCCGTGCTCACACCTCACACCTAGTTTGCAATCATCTTCCGGTAGCTTTTGGCGTTACCGATCCAGAGTTTTACGAGCAGTTCCTCGAGCGAGGCCGAAGTTACGTATTCCGGATCGGCGTCCTGAATCTCGTCGGAAATCATGTTCGCCTGGGTCGGGTTCAGCATCCCGTAATACAGCGCTTCCATGAGCTGCGAAAGGAATTCGGGCGATACGCGTGCCACGTATTCCATGTCGTTGAGCGGCGGAAGCTGCGTGTTGTCGGGGCTGAACTGGTCCAGGTTGTCCATGGTCCACAAGTCAGCGGCCTTACCCATATCGGCGGTCATGGCTACATTCTTGATAGCGGAACGGTATTCGTCCCACTCTTTCGCTGTAGTCTTGCCTGCCTTGCGAATTTTTTTCAGGAAGGAAAGGACCGTGTAATACAGGTCCTTTTCCCGCTGATTGATTTCCTTTTGGGAGGTTGGAACCATAGGCGACCCTTAGTGGCGGAAGTGCCTCATGCCGGTGAACACCATGGCGATGCCGAATTCGTCGCACTTCTCGATAGAGAGGTCGTCCTTCTTGGATCCACCCGGCTGTACAATGTAGCGTACGCCTGCATCGTGGGCGGCTTCGACGTTGTCTGGGAACGGGAAGAAGGCGTCGGAACCCATCACGACTTCGCCGAAGACCTTCTTTTCGAGAGCCTTGAGGCCAGCTTCGTTGATGCACTTGCCGTTTTCGTCAAAGAAAGCCTTGGCTTCCTCCATACGGGCGACATTGTCGCGCACGCGCGGCTGACAAAGACGGAGGTTGGAGTCGATGCGGTTCGGCTGACCGGGGCCAAGACCCATCACCTGGAAGTAGCCGGGCTTGTATTCGTAACCCATCACGATAGCGTTGGACTTGGTGTGCTTGGTCACGAGCCAGGTAAAGCGGGCGAGGTCTTCCTTGTTCTTCGGGAACTGGGCCTTCGTCACGCATTCAAACTTTTCGTAGGTGTCCACGTCGCGGTCCTGAACGAGCATGCCGCCGATCACGTGCTTGTACACCTTGCAGTGCGTTGCCTTCTTGATTTCGCCGACTTCAAGCAGGCGAATGTCCTTGGACTTGTTCTTCAGGAATTCGAGAGCGTCGTCGTCGAATGCCGGAGCGAGCAAGATTTCGACAAAGCGGCCCTTCAAGAATTCAGCAGTCTTGAGGTCCACCTTGCGGGTCACTGCAATCACGGAACCGAAGGCCGACACCGGGTCACCTGCCCAGGCGGCTTCCATGGCTTCGCGCAGGCTTTCGCCGGTAGCAAGTCCGCAGGGGTTCATGTGCTTCACGATCACGACGGCGTTGCCTTCGCTGAATTCGCGGGCCATTTCGAGGGCGGCGTCAGCGTCCACGATGTTGTTGTAAGAAAGTTCCTTACCCCAGAGCTGCTTGGCGGTAGCGAGGCTTGCTTCGGTGCAAGTCGGGTCGCGGTAGAACACTGCGGACTGGTGGGAGTTTTCACCGTAGCGCATCGGCTTCGGGTCAACGAATTTCAAAACGAGTTCTTCGGACATGATTATTCCTTTGTTGTCTAAAATTTCTGTGGGGTGAAGATTACTTCACACCAATGAGGGAGAGGTCACGCACAGCGCCCTTGTCAGCGGACGATGCCATCGCGGCGTATGCCTGCAAAGCCTTGGACACGACGCGGTCGCGGTTTTCAGGTTTCCATGCCTTGGCGCCGCGGGCTTCCATTTCCTTGCGGCGTTCGGCGAGTTCGTCGTCGGTGAGCTGCACGTTGATGGAGCGGTTCGGAATGTCAATCTCGATGACGTCGCCCGTGTGCACGAGGCCGATGTTACCTTTGTTGGCGGCTTCCGGAGAAGCGTGGCCGATGGAGAGACCGCTGGTACCGCCGGAGAAGCGACCGTCGGTAAGGAGGGCGCAGGACTTGCCGAGGTGACGGCTCTTGAGGTAGCTGGTCGGGTAGAGCATTTCCTGCATGCCGGGGCCACCCTTCGGGCCTTCGTAGCGGATAACGACCACGTCGCCTGCCTTCACCATGTTCGGGTCGAGAATGCCCTTCACGGCATCTTCCTGGCTTTCGAACACCACGGCGGGGCCGGTGAACTTGAAGATGGATTCGTCGACGCCAGCGGTCTTCACGATGCAGCCGTCCACGGCGAGGTTACCGTACAGAACAGCGAGGCCGCCGTCCTTGGTATAGGCGTGTTCGCCGTCGCGGATAGCGCCGTTAGCGCGGTCGAGGTCGTGGTCCGGGTACATGAAGTTCTGCGAGAAGGCGACCAGGTTGTACTTGCGGCCGGGGCCAGCGAGGTAGCGCTGCTTGGCTTCTTCGGTCGGGTTGCGCTTGAGGTCGTTCACTTCGAGAGCTTCGCCCATGGTCTTTGCGTGGACGGTCTTCGCGTCCTTGTGGAGGAGTCCCATGCGGTCCAGTTCACCGAGAATGCCCATGATGCCACCGGCGCGGTTCACGTTTTCGATGTGGATGTTGTGAACGGTGGGGGCCACCTTGCAGATGCACGGCGTATTGCGGGAGAGGCGGTCGATGTCCTTCATGGTGAAGTCCACGCCTGCTTCCTGGGCCACGGCGAGCAAGTGAAGCACGGTGTTGGAGGAGCCGCCCATGGCGATGTCGAGGCGCATGGCGTTTTCGAAGGCGTCCTTCGTGGCGATGCTACGCGGAAGGATGCTGTCGTCGTTCAAGTCGTAATACTGGTGGCAGAGTTCCACGATGCGCTTACCGGCAGCTTCAAAGAGTTTCTTGCGTTCGGCGTGGGTGGCAACGATGGTGCCGTTACCCGGGAGGCTGAGGCCCAGGGCTTCGGTGAGGGAGTTCATGGAGTTCGCGGTGAACATGCCGGAGCAGGAACCGCAAGTGGGGCAGGAGTTCGCTTCGATGGCGGCCACTTCTTCGTCGCTGATGGTGCTGTCGGCGGAATCGATCATGGCGTCAATCAGGTCAAGGGCGCGATCCTTGCCGTCCTTCGTGGTCACGTGGCCAGCTTCCATCGGGCCGCCGCTCACGAAGATTGCCGGAATGTTGAGGCGCATGGCGGCCATGAGCATACCCGGAGTCACCTTGTCGCAGTTGGAGATGCACACGAGGGCGTCGGCGCGGTGGGCGTTTGCCATGTATTCGGTGGAGTCCGCAATCAGGTCGCGGCTGGGGAGGCTGTAGAGCATGCCGTCGTGGCCCATGGCGATACCGTCATCGACCGCGATGGTGTTCATTTCCTTAGCGACACCGCCGGCGGCTTTAATCGCACGGGCGACCACTTGACCCAAGTCCTTCAGGTGAACGTGGCCCGGAACAAACTGGGTATAGCTGTTCACCACGCAAATCACCGGCTTGCCAAAGTCTTCCACTTTGGTTCCAGTTGCGTGCCACAGGGCGCGTGCACCGGCCATTTCACGGCCTTCCATAGTCTTGAGCGAACGAAGTTTCGGCATAATAATCCTCTTTTTGTGTCTTTAAGCTCTGCGACGCTACCCGTAAAAAATTACGGATGAAAACGCCAAATTTCGAATGAAAATGTAGAAAATTCTATTTTTATGCGTGCTATGTTTCACCCAATAAAACATTTCTTGACGATAACTAAGCACCGCAACGAGGTGATTCGGCTTTGCTTTAAGGCGGGAATTGGCTTTCAGGGCCTGTTCCATGATTTGTCCAAGTACAGTCCGACGGAGTTTATTCCCGGGGCGAAGTATTATTTGGGTGACCAGTCGCCAAATAACGGCGAACGCAACGACAAGGGCTACAGCCTCGCATGGATGCACCACAAGGGCCGAAACAAGCATCATTTTGAATTCTGGTACGACTACGAAATGGCGACCAAGAAGTTGGTGCCCATCGATATGCCCGACCGCTACATCAAGGAAATGTTTTGCGATCGTGTGGCTGCTTCCAAGACGTATAACAAGGCGGGGTACACGCAGGAATCTCCGTTGCTGTACCTTACCAAAAGTACCGCCCGTGAAAAAATGACGGAGACGACTTACAAGAAGTTGCTTTACCTGCTAAAGATGCTTGCCGAAAAGGGCGAAAAAGAAACGCTTGCATTTATGCGCCGCACGAAGGTGTTGCCGACAGAGTAGTTTTTCGCTAGGTGTACCTATAAACATCGGAAAAAATGAAGTTTATAGGTACGAAAAGCCTTTTTTTACTTCTGTAATTGGTTGATGTTTGGGGCATTGTACCTATAACGGTTTGTTTAAATAGGGCCTTATAGGTAAAAATAATAAAAATGATGAAAAACGTTTACTTGGTTTGTTTGTGATTTAAGGCCGACTACCTATAAACATTCTTATTTTGAGTCTTTTATAGGTACACTTTTATATTTGCTTGGGGGACGTACCTATAAATGATTGACTTTAGCTTGGTTTATAGGTAAAATAGCTCTATTTAAAAATGCTTTGGCGAAAAATGGTCTGCGTCTGTGAATGTCACTAGATTTTTGCAATAAGCACATTCAGCGTAAGGCCGCCGTGGCTTGTGACGATGTGTTTGGCTGCAGCGTTGTTCTCCGGCGAAAGGGCGGGGCATTCGCGTAAAAGATTTGCGGTGCAGGTGTATCTGGCGCCATCGCGTGTATCGTCTTTCGGGACGAGAATGGCGACACTGAAAAATTTGCCGAGCTGCCTTAATCCGCTTGCGAGCGAAGCGAGATGACGCCCAATTTTAGTATAAAGTTTCGGGGCGTCAAAGTCGAGGCGCTTGCCATAGGGGGGATTCAACACGAGAATGGGTGAGGTGTCGCCGCAAAGGCCTGCAATTTCTTTTGAGG
Organism: Fibrobacter sp. UWH4; assembly: GCF_900142475.1. Classification (NCBI taxonomy): domain Bacteria; kingdom Pseudomonadati; phylum Fibrobacterota; class Fibrobacteria; order Fibrobacterales; family Fibrobacteraceae; genus Fibrobacter; species Fibrobacter sp. UWH4. The sequence goes on along the minus strand of NZ_FRAY01000004.1, from coordinate 392,507 downwards.
TGTAGCTGAAAAAGTCGCGGAGTTGCGGGGTGATGGTGGGCGAGTTCCCGTTTGGAGCGAAGCTTGCGAGCGGGCTGCATTCCACATTGTGCCTGATGATTTCGATAGCGTGTTCCGAGATGTCGCTCGTGACAATTTTAGTGATTGTTGCGGCAGCAACCTCTAGTCTTTCGTCTGTAGGGCTTTGCCCGTTCTCTCGTCTAGTTAAGAACTTCCACGTTGCTTCTTTGAAGGCGGGCTGGTGCTTGAGTGCAAAGTCGCGGCAGATGCCGGGAATGAATCCGTTTGCCATGTAGGCGGCTTCGAGGCTGAAGGTGCCGCTGCCTGCCATCAAGTCGAAAAGGGTTGCTCGGAAGGGGGTGTCTTGTGTGAAAATGTGATGGGACTGATTTGAAGAATTTTGGATGATACTTTGTGCCTCAAAGATCATTGCGGCGGCAATTGTTTCCTTGAGTGGGGCGTCGTTGACGAACCGTTCGTGGCCACGTCTATAGAGCTCTTCTCCGGCGAGGTCTAGCCAAATGGTGCAACGATCATCGAGGAAGGTAACGTATAAATGTTGTTCGAAATTTTTTATTGGGTTGGAGTTCCCCGCCTTTGCGAGGATGACTTTGAACGGGGTGTTGCGGGGTGTCCCCGCAGAGGGGGTAGCGGATGCCGTGACTGCAGGAGCGAGGCGGCGTTCCCCTTCGATAATATTCTGTAGCCTTTCTGCGACGGCGTCGCTGTGGTAAAGGCGTGAATGCCTGCAGGTAACATGGATGTTGATGGTGTTGCGAGCTACGTTGTTTGAATTAGTAGGATTTGATTTCTCGTCTATCGCCTGTTGGACGCTACCTGTTCTCTCGTCTAAATAGAGCTCCCATGGAATTTCGGCGGCTTTCTTTTCAAAATTGCGGAAGTTTTCAGCCTTGAAGTCGGCGATGTGCATCAGAATACGGTTGGCAATGCGGCTGCAGGCGACCGCTTTCCACGCGTCGGTGATTTTCGCGGTGAATTCAACTTTGCCGTCTCCGGTGACGTGCGGGAGAGAATTGGTGTCGGGTGTCTTGACCGAATCGCCGTTTTTTAAGATGCTGCTAAGTTCGTGGGCGAGCGTTTTTTCAAAACCGAGCGGGACAACCGCCTGAAATCGGTGTGGCTTGCCGATGACTTGTCGCTTGATGCGCTTTTCGAAAGCGGAATTTGTTGCCGGAGTGTGAATCACGCCCCAAATATAACTTTTACGAATGCCGAAGCATATAAATTGCAGAGAAAGTCTCTTTTATATGCTTGATTTGAATAAATTAACTTTCCCTGTGTGGGCCAAAGCATATGAAATCGAAAAACAGACGGCTTTATATGCCCGCCCGCCTCAAAAGACCCTTAAAAAGACGTCATTTTTCAAAAGATGTCGAAAAAAACACCTTTTTTGGACATTTGGCAAGGGCTTTGAAAAAATTCACCTTGCGCGAGGTGAATTTTTTGAATGTGCTAGAACTGGAAGTAGATGAACGGGCAGCTGTCTGCGCTCATAAACTGGTAAATGACGAAGATGATGAAAGCGGTCGAAATAACCATGAGCGGAACCGGCTGCGACGCAAATGCGATACGGTAGCGGCTCTTGAATTTTTTCGGGACCCAGTGGATGAGCATGCCCGCGACAAACACGAGGATGATGTTGATGTGTTCCCAGGCGATGGAGCCGAGCGTGTCCCATTTCCAGGCGGTACCCATCTGCTGCACCATGTTCTTGGCGGTGTTCCAGGCGACTTCGTTTGCTTCGGCGGGGTCGAGGTTTGAACCGGCGCGGAAGAAAAGTCGCGTAAACGTGATGAACACGAAGGTCAGGGTGACGTTCCAGGCAACGTAAAGGCCGTGGAAGTATTTGTCGCTGAACAGGCGGAAAATCATGACGGCGTAGATGCCTGCGAAGAGAACGCCGAAATAGACCGCGGTAATCGCGAAGATGGCGGTGTGCGTCTGCTTGAAGATGATGGCGCTAGCGGCGAAAAGCAGGAAGGCTGCCGAGGCGCGGAACGTCCTGCTGCGTTTGACCCAAAACTTATTGAATACCTGGCCGAAACCATTGAGGCCACCCCAGATGATAAAGTTCCAACTCGCTCCGTGCCACCAGCCGCCCACAATCTGCGTGGACATGGCGTTCATGTTGGTGGTGATGAACTTGCGGGAATCCGGCTTGAAATAAGCATAAATAGCGATGTAGAGGAAGAACAGGCCGAGGGCGATGCCGACCCAGACGCTACCGGAAAGGAGAATGGCGACAAGGCTCAAGAAGGCCATCCAGAAGTAGGTGCCGAGGGTGGCGTTGCGGTTACCGCCTAGCGGAATGTACAGGTAGTCGCGCCACCAGCTCGAAAGGGAAATGTGCCAACGACGCCAGAATTCGGTGGGACTGAGCGCCTTGTAGGGGCTGTTGAAGTTTTGAGGTAGGCGGAATCCCATCAGGAGGGCCACGCCGATAGCGATGTCGGTGTAGCCGGAGAAGTCGGCGTAAACCTGCAGCGAGTAGGCGAACAGGGCGATGAGGTTTTCAAGTCCCGTAAACAGGAGCGGCGTATCAAAAACGCGGTCTACGAAGTTGGTGGCGAGGTAGTCGCTCAAGATAATCTTCTTGGCAAGTCCGTTTAGAATCCAGAAGACGGCGATGCCGAAGGTGCGGCGGGGCAGGAAGTATTTGCGGTAAAGCTGCGGCACGAACTTGTCGGCGCGAACGATCGGACCTGCGACCAGCTGCGGGAAGAACGTGAGATAGAATCCGAAATCGAGAATGTTCTTGACGGCCGAAATTTTGCCGCGGTAAATGTCGATACAGTAGCTAATCGCCTGGAAGGTGAAGAACGAAATGCCTACGGGCAGGATGATGGTGTCGACGAGGGAATTCGTGCCAAACAGCTTGTTGCTGGCGGCGGCAAAGAAATTGTAGACGTGAAGCTCGATGCCGGTAAAGTCGTAGAGAGCGTCCAAGAAGAAGTAGGAATATTTATAGTAGCACAATACAAGCAGGTCAATAATGACGATGATGATCATCCAAAGCTTCTTTTTCCAATGCTCTTCGGCGCGTTCAATCCACTTGCCTATAAAGAAGTTCGCAACCACGCAGAAAATAAGAATGCAAACGTAGCTCCCGCTCGTTTTGTAATAGAAGAACATGCTCGTCGCAAACAAGAATGCGTTGCGCAGTAGAATGCGGTTCTTGATGAGGGTGAGGAACGCAAAAACGACTGCGAAGAATCCCCAGAAGTAGAATTGCGTAAACAGCAGCGGACTGTTCGGGTCAAACGAGAAAGTGCGAGTGAGGTATGGTATTAAATAGTCAAGCATATGAATTAGTTGGCAGAGCTTAGATCTTAGAACTTAGTACTATCTTTTGTCTAAGCTCTAAGAGCGAAGCGGTCTAAGTTCTAAGTTCCTTTTTATTCGCTCCTCGTTTGTGCGGGCAAATTCGCGATGTGTTCCTGATAGCTGTTGATGATAGCCTTGTAGAACAGGTCGCCGAGCAGGTTGTAGCCCGAAAGTTTGAAATGAACCTTGTCGGCCTTGGCGAGGTCCGCCTTTTCCCACTTGGCCATGGAACCGAGGCCGCCCATGATGCTGAACTTGTCCCAGACGCCGGCCTGGTGCTTTTCGGCGAGTGCAAAGAACGCCTTGCGGGCGATGTCGCCATTGGGGTGCTGCACGTAGCGTTTCTTCTTGACTTTGCGGTACATGTCGTTGTTGGTCTCGAAGATAATCGCTGCGTTCGGGTTCACGTTCTTGATGCGGGCTATCAGCTTATCATAATCGTCCTTGAACTGCTTGTCGTTAAAGTGCTGCACGTTGGCGTCGTTGATGCCGATGGCGAAAATGACGAGGTCGGGCTTGTAGTAGGCGAGCTGCTTTTCGAACAGCGGACAGACTTCTTCGAAATAGTCATGAACCTTGGCTCCGTTGATTCCTACGCCCGTATAGGTGATGCCGGGGGCGTCGGTTTCGGTGAGAATGCCGGTGAGCGTGAAACGCGGACGGGCGTTCTTTTTCACAGAATCGGGAACGGCGACGGTGTCGGCGATGCAGTGCTCTTCGGCGATGTTCGTGGAATCAAGTTCGCCTTCGGCGTAGTTGACGGAGGGCTTCTTCGCCATGTTGGCACAGCTGCGGGAACTGTTGCTTGCAGCCTTGTTCTTCGCTTCTTCGCGAGCGAGGCAGGCGGTGTCAAGAACGTCGCATTCTCCCTGGAACATGGAGTCGCGGGCAACGTCAGGTTGAGGAATCGCTACGTTGTTCGGAATCTTGGCGGGAGCATCGGTTTCGATTTTTGAGGTCGGCGAGCCTGCCGAACCATGTTTGTCGTTTGCAAGTGTGTCTCCATTTGCTTTTTTTAGCGAATCCTCGACGGCGCGGGCGATGGAATCCTGCAACAGGGAGTCGGTAATAAACTGCGCAACAGTCGCCTGCTGTAAAGAATCCATCCAGCGAAATGCAATTTGTATGGAATCAATCGGCCGTGGGGAGGTGAACACGTAACTTTGACTTGTGGTATCCAGCGTGCCGTAGATATCGGTTGAATCGACCCGCAGCACGGGAATGACATCGTTGTTGTCGCTATAGCCGAACAGGCGGAACTTGGTTTCGCCCCAGAGCGGTGTCGAATTGTACTTGTCCAGAAGAATCGAAATTTCGGCGCGCGGGTCGGAGGTGCTGACAGCGATGCCGAGAAGTCCGAGCGGCTTCTTGATTTCGCGTTGCACGTTCTTGTTCATGTCCCAGATGCCTTTATAGTAACTGGCGTAGCTGGCGGGCGTGTTGGTGCGTGCCGCGGAGTAGGGAAAAACGAAACCGCGACCGGCGGATGCTCCCGGATATTCCTTGATAAAGTGCTCGCGGATGCGTCCGGAAATCACGTCCGCCTGCAGGTGCGAACCGCCGATATGCAAGATGCGGACTTGCCCCTTATTTTCGAATACAAGCGTGTCCAGCTTATTGAAAAACGGTGTGAACGCGGCGTTCCCCTTGGGGAACTGGATTACGTTCAGCGAAGAATCGATAAAGTCGTAGCGCGACAGGTCAATGGAATATGCTCCCGGCGCGGTTGGTTGCTTTGTCTCGCCTGCGAGGGCGTTCGTGGCGACCAATGCGATGAATATCACAAGAAGGAAGAGACGCTTCACTTGCTATTCTCCTTTGCGCTATCCTTTTCGCTTTTTTTCCACTCGTGGATGTCCTTCAGCTTTTCGTCGCTGATGTGATGGCGATCGCGGAACTTGAAGTAGTCGTAGTGCATGCGGAGTGCTGCGCAGAAAAGGTCTCCCATGTAGGCCGCACCCCTGCGGGTAAAGTGGATGTGGTCCGTGAAACCGAGCGCGGGTTCCTTGTTGACCCATTTGATCATCGATCCGTTTCCACCCATGACGCGGTGCATGTCCCAGTAGGCGGCGCCATTATCAAGGGCCACTTCGCGGAGAGCCTTGATGGTCATGTTGAGTCCGGCGTAAGTTTGCCATTGCCCGTCTTTTTGGCGTGCCATGTCGGCAGGGCCGATGAAAAGAATGTCTGCATCGGGGTTCGCCTTTTGGATTGCCTGAATCTGGCGGGTGATGATTTTCTTGGTCCATTCGATGTTGCCGGAATTCGTGCCCGGAACGAGGTTGCCGCCGTATTCCATGATAATCAGGCGGGCGTTCATCGCCTTGTAAGATTCCGCAAGAAGATCCGAGTCAATGCGGTGGAAAATTGTACCCGAAGATCCGCGCATGGCGACGTTGTCAACGGCGACGCCGTAGGCGCCGTCTGCCGCAATGGCGTAGATTTCGGCGTTACCGGAAAGGTACATCTTGGCAATCGAGGTTGTGTCCTTGAGTTTCCAGGTGTAGACCTTCAGCTTGTTGTAGGTCTCGACGGTGGGCTCGCCTGCGTCGACCACCTTGGTCGTGCGCTTTTCTTTCGGGTTGCCTTCGGCATCTTCACCGACGACTTCCACAAAAGTCTGGTTCACGTTGAGCTTCGCCTTGAGGTGCGCGCCCTTGTTCATCAGAATCTTGACGGTGCTGTAGCCGCCTACGTGGCTGAACGCGTTCTTGCGTTCCTTGCGCTTCTGAATTGTAATCGCGGCTTCGCCTTCGAGTTTCGCGAACTGGGCTAGCGGTCCGTAGCGGCTGTGGTCCGCTTCTTCTTCCTTGGGGCCGAACAGGATGTAACGCGAAAGGGCTCCGGAATTGGAGTGGCTCGTCGTCATCGAGGGTACGGTCATAATCGGCGGCATCATGCCGGGGCCTGCACCGCCGAACTCGTCCTGCAAGTCTTCGCGGATGGTCGCCGAAATGCGGTCTTCTTCGAGCTGCGAGTCGCCGTAGTGCACGATGTGGACCACGTTCGAATCGAGGCTCGCCAGTTCCAGGTGCAAGAAGAAACGGTCAAACCAAGTCGGATCGTTGTTCGGCAAGTCGAAACGGGTTTTGCCCTTTCTAAAAAAGTCCTCGTAGAATTTGAGCGAGTCGCTGAAGGCTGCAAATTCCTTCCGTTTGGTCGCTTCCATCATTTCTCGAATGGCATCTTCGGGGTCCGCCGCCGAAGAATCCGCAAGCGAATCCCCCATAGCGGAGTTCTGTTTCTCGAAGATTTCGGTGAGCTTCGGGTAACGGAGCGTGTAATCTCCGACATGGATGCCGCCGTCGGGGTAAATTAGGGCGATTAGCCCCAGCACGGCGAACAGGCTGATGATGGATAAGAGAACTTTTAAAGGGGACATCATGGTATAATTATGAATTCGAATTTCGGAATTCTGAATTAATACAATCTTGGCAGCGCCGCCTAATTTCTTAATTCCGAACTCTGAATTCTGAATTGGCTAGGCTTTCTTTACCTCGGTGTTGAGTCGTTCTACGATGGCGTCTACGTTTCCGACGAACATTTCGCCGGTGCGCATGTCCTTGTATTCGAATTCACCTTCGGCGGCCTTGGAACCGTCTACGTACACGACGATTTTGGCGCCTTGATAGTTGGCCTGGTCCAGCTGCTTACCCATCTTCATGGCGGCGAGCGGGTGTGCGACCGAGAACGGCTTGGCGTTCGTGTTACCTGCGGCGTTGCGGAACACCTGGGCTGTTTCGAAAACCTTTTTCATGTCGTTGGTAAAACTTGCAATGTAGAAGTCGACACTCTGTTTCGGGCTCGGGAGCAACTTGTGTTCGGCGAGCAAGTCGGCGAGTACCACGTCGCCCATGCCGAAGCCCACCCCCGGAATGCGTTCGCCACCGAGCTTTTCGGTGAGGCTGTCGTAACGGCCACCGCCGGCGATGGCGCGCATGGATTTGCCCTTGTCAAACACTTCGAACACGATGCCGGTGTAGTAGGCGAGGCCGCGAACAATGCTGAGGTCCAGGTTCACGCATTCGCCGTAGCCTGCAGCGGTAAGCGTTGCGAACAGGTCTTCGATTTCGGCGAGGGCGGCAGTCGCGTTTTCGCTATGCACCTTGGCCTTGACTTCTTCGATGCTCTTGCAGCTCATGAAGTCGTCGAGCTTTTTCACCTGGTCTTCGCTGAGACCAGCATCGGCCAGAGCCTTGGCAAACGCTTCGGGCCCGATTTTCAAGCGGCGGTCAAGCACCGGGTAAACAAGCGCCGGATTCGGGGCGCCGATTTCTTCGAGGTAGGTGGCCAAGAGCTTGCGGCTAGAAACGCCAATCGCAAATTCGCCGTCCTTGAGGCCGAACTTGCGGAGCATCGTGGCGATGGCTGCCATCAGGTCGGCTTCGGCGTAAATGCTTTCGGTACCGATAATGTCCATGTTCAGCTGGAAGAATTCGCGGAGACGGCCCTTCTGTGCCTTTTCGTAACGGAACAGGCGCGGCATGCTGAACCACTTGAAAGGCTTCTTGAGTTCGCGGGCCTTCTGGATTACGAGGCGAGCAAGCGTCGGGGTCATTTCGGGGCGGAGCGCGATTTCACGGTCGCCCTTGTCTTTAAAGTTGTAAAGCTGGCTTACGATTTCTTCGCCGGACTTGCCCGTATAAAGCTCCAGATGCTCAAACATCGGGCCTTCGTATTCTTCGTAGGCAAAAGATTCGGCGACGCTACGCCAGGTGTCAAAAATGTAGTTCTGGATGCGCTCGGCTTCCGGGTAAAAATCGCGTGTGCCCTTGGGCAACTGAGGGATAGAAATACTCATAGTGGCACGCAATTTAGAAAATAATAGGGCTGTCTATTGTAAATCCACAACGATTCACGCCCTAAATAGCAGGCGAATTGAGGCTGTTTACCGAAAAATCAGCTTTAATTTGTTTGTAATTTCGGCGGCGTCGGTAAAGGCGCAGACGGGGAGGCTCACGACGTGTTTCGAAGCCCATTCCGCATTTGGGCAGAGTTGCTCGTTCCCCTTCGAAAAGCAGGGCTGCTTGTGCAGCGGCATGGGGTAATGGATACAGCAGGGGATTTCGGCTTGCTTCATCTTGCCAATGAACGAATCACGGTCTTCGGCGAGCACGGTGTACTGTGCGTAAGTGCTCGTGTTGCCCGTGGCGATTTTCTGCAACAGAATCTTTTGTCCGTCAGGGGCGGTTCGGTTGTATTCCGTGAAAAAATGGTCGTAATTCTGGGCGTTTTGCTGCCTGACGGGGAGTTCCTCGGCTAGGTGACCAAGCTTCACCCGGAGGACGGATGCTTGCAGGGCGTCCAATCGGCTGTTAATCCCGATGATTTCGTGGCAGTACCTACCCGAAGACCCGTGGTTCGCTATCATGCGCATCTTGTCGGCGAGGTCTTTGCTTGCGGTGAAGAGTGCCCCGCCGTCCCCGTAGCAGCCGAGGGGCTTGCTCGGGTAGAAACTTGTGATGGATATGTCGCCGAAGGTGCATGCTTTGCTGGCGTTTCCTGCTTCACGGACGGTGGCGCCGAAAGCCTGGGCGGCATCCTCTATAATCCAAAGCCCGTGCTCGTTGGCGATTTCCCTTAATTCCTCGAAGGGGGCGCATTGTCCGAAAAGGTCAACGGCGATGATACCCCTGGTTTTCGATCCGATCAGCGAACGGACGCTCTCGGGGGAAATTTGCAGGGTTTCGCGGTCAATATCGGCGAATACCGGGGTCGCTCCAAGAAAGGCGACGCATTCGGCGGGGGCGATAAAGGTGAAATCGGGGACGATGACTTCGTCTTCCGGTTGTAGTCCGAGTGCCATCAGGGCTATCGTCAAGGCGTCGGTCCCGCTTGCGCAGGTCTGGACGTGGCACCCGCCCAGGTAGTCCGAAAGCTCGTTTTCCAGGGCTTCGACCTGCGGCCCTCCGATAAAACATCCGCTGTCCAGCACCGCCTGTTCGGCTTTTTCGAGTTCAAAACGGTATTTTTCGCGCTGTCCGGTGAGGTTTACGAAGGGAATCATGCCTCCAAAGTTAGAATTTTTTGACTACCCCTTGAAATCTTTGAATAATTTACTAACTTTGTGCCAACATTTTTAAGTAGGTTTTCACCCGGAGATAATAAGGTGCCTCAACACAAATCTTGCAAAAAGCGTCTGCGTCAGGCTGAAAAGGCCAACGCCATGAACCGTTCGACTCGTTCTGCTATCCGTACCGCTCTCAAGGCTGTGCGTACTGCTACCTCTAAGGAAGAAGCCCTCAAGGCTATGCCGGCTCTGTTCAGCATGCTTGACAAGGCTGCCGCCAAGGGTCGTGCCGGTTTCTGCGCCAACCGCGCCGCTAACTACAAGGCTAAGGCCGCTAAGGTCGTCAACAGCCTCGCTTAATTAGCGAATCTCGGCAAGTTGCCGAAACTTTTGAATAGGCCGATACACTGAGTGTGTCGGTTTGTTCGTGTTTTATAAGGTATGCCCTTTTCTTTGCGGGTTTAGAAATCTTGCACAAAAAAAGGGTTGCCTTGATCCTAAAAGGTTTGTATTTTAGGGAAAAAGAGGTTGTTATGCGTGTATTCGTTACTGGTGGAACAGGTTTTATTGGTCACTACGTCGTCAAGGCCATTCTGGAAAAAGGCCATGAGGTGGTTATTGCCACGAGGCATCCGAACAAGGTGCCCACGCTCAAGGCGATGCCCAATGTTTCTTTTGTAGAATGTGCACTGACTGATTTCGATGCCATGGCCGAGGGCCTGCATGGTTGTGACGCCTGTATCCATATTGCGCTCGGCTGGGGCGATACCCCGAGTGCCATGATGATGAACGATACGCGTGCGACGGTCATGCTTCTTGAAAATGCAGCAAAGGCCGGCTGCAAGAAGTTTATTTACACGAGTAGCACCGCTGCCATGGGCCGTATGCGTCCTACGATGCGCGAAATCACGAGCAACCTGCCGATGGATCTTTATGGTGCAACCAAGGCCGCAGGTGAAGCTTTTGTCCTCGGCTTTACGCACGGTTACGGGACGCAGTTCCCCGAAGTCAAGATGACCCGCAACATTATTCGCCCCGGGTACACGTTCGGTAATCCCGCCTGGCCCGATGGCTGTAGCCAACCGGACCGCCGATTCTTTGCCATGGCTCAGGCCGTCAAGGAAAACAAGGATATCAATGTCATCAAGAATGACGGTACTCAGTTTATCCATGCCAGTCAGCAGGCGCAGCTTTACCTGAGCTTGCTTGAATCCGACAAGAATGAGGAGATTTTCCTCGGTCTCGGTGAAGTGTGGATGAGCTGGAAGGAAATCGCCGAAATGATGATTTCCCAGAAGCCCGGCTGTAAGTCGAAAATTGTCGAAACGGATCTGGGCTGGGGCGATGAACCGATGCTTTTCGATGTCAGCAAAATCAAGGACCAGTTCGGACTGGCCTTCGATGCGCATGATTTCATGATGGATCACGTCAAGTGGACGTATAGCCAAGTTTAATGAACCGAAAATTTGTAAAGAGGGCGAGAGCATTTGCTCTCGCCTTTTATTGGTAATGGTAAATTTTTACCCGCACCTTGTTTTGCTGGAATCGTTGCCGATGTAGTCGGGGTAGTCGTTGTCGAAACAGGCTGCGCAGTAGTTTTCGCCTTCGCCGGTACATTCCTTCATGCCTTCGACGCTCAAGTAGCCGAGGCTTTCGACTCCGAGCATCTTGGCAATTTCGTCGGGCGTCATGGAGCTTGCGGCGAGTTCGCCTTGGCTCGGAAAATCCATACCGAAGAAGCACGGGTGTGCGACAGGTGGCGATGCGATGCGGATATGCACTTCGAGAGCGCCCGCGTCACGGAGCATCCTGGAAAGAATCTTGAGGGTCGTGCCGCGTACAATGGAATCTTCTACGACACAGACGCGCTTGTTCTTGAGGACGCCCTCGATGGGGTTGAACTTGAGCTTGACCTTCTGCTCGCGAACGTTTTGTGTCGGGTCGATGAAGGTGCGGCCCACATAGTGGTTACGGAGCAATCCGATTTCGAAGCGGATGCCGCTGGCCTGCGAATAACCTAATGCCGCCGTGGTGGCGCTGTCGGGAACGGAGATGACGATGTCGGCGTCGACGGGGCATTCCTTGGCAAGTTGCTTGCCCATCTTGCGGCGGATCTTGTCGCAACTTTGCTCGAATATCTTGGAATCGGGGCGGCTGAAGTAGATGTATTCGAAAATGCAGTGGGCGAGGCGGTCCTTGTGCGTAAAGCGTTCCGAATGGAGCCCGTTCTTTGTAATCGTCAAAAATTCACCGGGCTGGATGTCGCGAACGTAGTTTGCTCCGAGCAGGTCGAAGGCACATGTTTCGCTGGCAACGCACCAGGCTTTGCCCATGCGGGCAAGCGATAGCGGGCGGAAACCGAAGCCGTCGCGGGCCACGTACATGGAATCCTTGCTGATAAAGACGAGGCAGAAACTACCGGTAAATTTTGCAATAGCCTTCTTAATGGCTTCACCCAGGTCATCGGCCTGGGTGCGTGCTATTTCGTGTAGAAGGATTTCGGAATCGGAGGTGGTCTGGAAAATGTGTCCGTCGGCTTCCATTTCGGCGCGGAGCTCGGCGGCGTTCGTGATGTTGCCGTTGTGGGCGACTGCAATCTGGCCCCATTTGCAACTTACGAGAATCGGTTGTGCGTTGGCGAGCGTGGAGGCTCCGGTGGTGCTGTAACGCACGTGTCCGATGCCTGCAAAACCGTCGAATTCGTCGATATTGTGTTCGCGGAGCAGGGTCGATACAAGTCCCATGGATTTGCGGACGCGGATCTTTTCCCCATCGGTGACTGCGAATCCGGCGCTTTCCTGACCGCGGTGCTGCAGGGCGTAAAGCCCCATGGTAATATTCCTTACGACGGTATCGCCATTATAGATGCCGATGACGCCGCATTCTTCGTGCAATTCGTCGAGCATAACGCCTCTCTGGAATGTGTGCTTTCCTTACCTCGATGGTCATTGCCCACCCGTATGGGTGCAAGCGGGAAAGCGAACAAGGCAAATATAAAAAGGACTTTATTTGTTGGATAGGTCAAAAAAGCTGTCAAAAAAAATTTTTTTTAAGCCTTTTCGCTGAGTTTAACATAATATGAAAAAGATTTTCGCAAATCGCGAAAATCTTTTACATGAGGTGTAAATCGAAAAATTTTTCGATAAACTTATTTGTTGTTCGCGCGGATGAGGTTGAGGGCCGAACCCGCCTTGAACCATGCCCACTGCTGTTCGTTGTAGGTGTGGCTGAGGGCGATGTTATCGACGGAGCCATCCTTGTGGTGGGCGACCAGCGTGAACTCGGAACCCGGGGCGAACTTGGTGAGGCCAACGATATCGAACACGTCCTGTTCCTGGATCTTGTCGTAGTCGGCAGCGTTCTTGAAAGTGAGGGCGAGCATGCCCTGCTTCTTGAGGTTCGTTTCGTGGATGCGGGCGAAGCTCTTCACGATCACGGCCTTCACGCCGAGGAAGCGCGGTTCCATAGCGGCGTGTTCGCGGCTGGAGCCTTCACCGTAGTTTTCGTCACCGATGACGATGGAGCCCGTGCCCTTGGCCTTGTAAATCTTGGCAAGTGCGGGGACTTCCTTGTATTCACCGCACTGGCAGAGGACCTTGTTCGTTTCGCCGTTGAAAGCGTTCACGGCGCCGATGAGCATGTTGTTCGAAATGTTTTCGAGGTGACCGCGGTAGTTGAGCCACGGACCGGCCATGGAGATGTGGTCGGTGGTGCACTTGCCCTTGGCCTTGATGAGGAGCGGGGCACCGGCGATGTCCTTGCCGTCCCAAGCCGCGAACGGAGCGAGAGCCTGGAGGCGCTTGCTTTCGAGGTTGATGGAAACGGTAATCTTGGAACCGTCTTCTGCCGGGGCCTGATAACCGGCGTCCTTGACTTCAAAGCCTTTCGGCGGGAGTTCGCATTGTTCCGGCGGGTCGAGCTTCACGGCCTTGCCCTCATTGTTTACGAGGGTGTCGGTCATCGGGTTGAAACGAATGTCGCCAGAGAGGGCGGCGATCACGGCCATGAGCGGGGAGGCGACGAAGGCGTGAGTGTTCGGGTTGCCATCGGCACGCTTTGCGAAGTTGCGGTTAAAGCTGTGAACGATGGTGTTGAGTTCCTTCTTGTCTGCTCCGGCACGGTCCCAGCGGCCAATGCAAGGACCGCAGGCGTTCGTCATGATGGTGGCACCGAACTGCTTGAACAAGTCGATGAGGCCGTCGCGTTCGGCGGTGTAGCGAACTTGTTCGCTCCCCGGGTTGATGAGAAGCGGGCACTTCGGGCTGAGTCCCTTCGCGAGGGCCTGCTTGATCATGTTGGCGGCCATGAACAAATCTTCGTAGCTGGAGTTCGTGCAGCTGCCGATGAGGGCGGCGCTCACGACCGGGGTAGATTCCGGCTTGGTTTCGGTGGCCTTGAGGCTTTCTGCCATGTCGGTCACGGCGAAAGCGCGGTCCGGGCTGAACGGGCCGTTGAAGTGCGGCACGAGCGTGCTCAAATCAATTTCCACGACGCGGTCAAAGTACTTTTCCGGATTTGCTTCGACTTCGGGGTCGGCCTTGAGGTGTTCTGCAATCTTGTCGGCGGCGGCGGCAACGTCGGCGCGGCCGGTCACCTTGAGGTAGCGGCTCATGGAATCGTCGTAGCTGAAGGTGGAGCAGGTGGCGCCCACTTCGGCACCCATGTTGGCAATCGTTGCCTTGCCGGTGGCGGACAGGCTGCGTGCGCCTTCGCCGAAGTATTCGATAATGGCGTTGGTGCCGCCCTTAACAGTGAGGATGCCAGCGAGCTTCAGGATAATGTCCTTGGCGGTAGCGAAGCCCTGGAGCTTGCCCGTGAGCTTCACGCCGATCATCTTCGGGTACTTGAGTTCCCACGGAAGACCGACCATGGCGTCCACGGCGTCTGCACCGCCCACGCCAATCGCGAGCATGCCGAGGCCGCCAGCGTTCACCGTGTGGGAGTCGGTACCAATCATCATTCCGCCCGGGAAGGCGTAGTTTTCGAGCACCACCTGGTGGATGATGCCTGCACCCGGGAGCCAGCAGTCAATGCCGTACTTGGCGGACACGGACTGGAGGAAATCGTAAACTTCCTTGCTTTCTTCCTTGGCGCGGGGCAAATCCTTTTCGACACCTTCGCGGGCGATAATCAGGTGGTCGCAGTGCACGGAGCTGGGCACTGCCACGCGGGCCTTACCGGCGGTGGTGAACTGCAAAAGGGCCATCTGGGCGGTAGCGTCCTGCATGGCCACGCGGTCGGGGTGGAATTCGGCAAAATCCTTGCCGCGTTCGTAAGTCCTGTTCTCGGCGCCATCGATTAGGTGGCTGTAGATAATCTTTTCGGCGAGGGTGAGCGGACGGCCCAGCTGCTTGCGGGCAGCTTCAACGCGGGCGGGAATGCGGGCATAGACGCCCTGGATCATGTCGAAATTGAAAAGCATAATAGCGGTTAGTGGTTAGTGATTAGTGGTTAGTGATTAGTGGTTGGGATTGTAATAAGAATGTTCCTTTTACATTCCTGTTTACTGATCACTGTATACTGTTTACTTCTTTCGGGCGTAAAGATAGAAAAAAGTCCACACCATTTAGGTGCGGACTTATCTTGAATTGTCACGAACGGTCTTGTTTAGCCAGCTCGGTCTTCTGTGAGCCACAAAGCCCCATGCGTTAAGCTGGGGCGGTGGCGAGAGAGCTGGCTTCAGAGTAAGGACTCGGTTGAGTTTAGCCAGCTCGGTCTGTTACTCGCCTAGGCAAGAATCCATCGCGGCGATAATCTTCTTCTTGTCCATGTGCTGGCCGATGAAGACGAGGCGGATAATGCGGTCCCCGTACTTTTCGTCCCACACCTTGAGCAAGTCCGGATTTTCGCGCAGGATTCGCTTCTGTTCCGCTTCGCTTTCGCTAGCGAACCAAGGTCCGAAATTCTGGGCGGACGCCTGTTTGCCAGCCTGTTCGAACAGGTAGCTGTTGTCGCGTTCATCTTCGAACCACACGAGACCCTTGGTGCGGATAATGCTAGTCGGGTAGTCGTCAAGCAACACTTCAAAACGCTCGCGAATCAGCGGGCGGCGGCGTTCGTACACAAACGTGCTGATGCCGTATTCGTCACCATGCGGATGATCCTTGTCGTGGTGGTGACCGCAGTGGCACACGCCATGTTCGTGATCACAGTGACTATGGTCTTCGTGATCGTGGTCATGATGATGTTCGTGTTCGTCATGATCATCATCGTGGTCATGATGGTGATGCTCATGCTCGTCGTGGTCATCGTCATCGTCTTCGGGAGACGTTTCCTTCATGAGTTCCTTGGCCCAGGCGGCGGAGTTGCCGACCTTTTCGAAGTCGAACTGCTTGGTGTCCAAGATATCCTTCATGTCGACCTTGCCGTAGTTCGTCTCAATCATCTTGGCTTCGGGCTGCAAGGCGCGAACCACGGCCTTCACGTGTTCAAGGTCGGTTTTAGACAAACTATCAACCTTGTTCATCACGATGGTGTTGCAGAATTCGATCTGCTGAATGAGCAAGTTCGCAATGTCTTCTTCTTCGAGATCCTTGGACAAAAGCTTCTGACCACCGGCGAATTCGTCGGCTAGACGAGCCACATCTACCACGGAAACGATGTTGTCCAGGTGGCAGGGGAGCGGACGGCCGTCGCGGCTCTGGAGTTGGGCGCCGGCCATGCAAATAGTCTGTGCGATAGGAATGGGTTCGCAAATGCCGCTGGCTTCAATCAGAATATAGTCGAACTTGTTCATTTCCAACAGTTCGGCAATTTGTTCCAAAAGGTCGGTCTTCAGGGAGCAGCAAATGCAGCCGTTAGACAGCGGCACCACCTTGCCGGAGTCTTCTTTAGTGATGTTTCCGCCCTTTTCGATAAGGGTCTGGTCGATGTTCACTTCGCCGATGTCGTTTACAATCACGGCGACGTGGTAACCTTGCTGGTTGTTGAGAACAAAGTTGAGGAGGGTGGTCTTTCCGGCTCCGAGGTAGCCGGTGAGCAGCGTAATAGGTACTGACTTTTTCATAGTACCCTATAATTTAGCAAAAGTGAGCAAGGCGAATTTCGGCTTTTCCCATAAAAAACTAGCCCAGCAGAGCCGGACTAGTTTTTTGGGGGTTAGGAGGAGAACAAAGAGTTCTGCACAATAAGATACAAAATTCTGCGAGATTAGGCAAGGGATTTGCTTTTAAGAAACTTACAAAATTATTATTTTTGCGATTTTTACGTGATTTGAAACAAATGAATGGTACAAAAAGTTCCGTTTTCGTAAAAAAAGAGGTCAAGTTGATGATTTTTTGCTTGTTTGCTATATTTTGCCCGCTCTATTGAAACCAATAGTTAGTTGCCTGGATAGTTCAGTTGGATAGAACGGGTCCCTCCTAAGGATCAGACTCGCGTTCGAATCGCGATCCGGGTATATCGCTGGTAGCTTCGGCTGCCAGCTTTTTTTTATTTTTTCTTTTGTGAAAAAAATCTATATCTTTTTTGTCGTCGTTTTTGCAGTTTTATTGTTGTTGCCGTTTTCGGTGCAGACGGTTGCTGATTTACGCGGCGAAAAACGGTTCGTTAGCTTAGATATTTTCAAGGACATCGTTTATACGCCGTTTGTGCGTGAATCTAGGATGGTGGATTTGTCCATCAAGTTGAACGATGCCTGGCTTGCCGCTCGTGAATCCATTGCCGGTGGTGGCGATGTGGGCGAGTCGCTGGAAGGCGTGGTCAGTGCACTTTCCGATCTAGAAGCCGTTGCGCTTTCGGTGAACAGCTATGCTGAACTCGATACGGCCGAGGCTGACTACAAGTTGTTAAAACAGGCTGATACCTTGGTGGCTGCCCTTGAAGATGAACCGGAATCATTCAAGATGGTGGATTCAACGCTGAAGGCTGTGGTGGCTGAATTTGGTCATTTGTCGGTTTGGCGCGCGATTTGTGGCGTCAAGCATTATGGCGTGTGGACAAGCCGTTACCTGCGAGCATTCGAAAAAAAGGTCGAAGACGAAAATGCGCTAGTGCTCAAGTTTAGGCCGCAGTACCAGCTCGCCGTCTGGAAACTTTTTAATGATCCCGGTGAAAAGGTGGTGCTAGGTTCCGATTGCGATCCCGAAAAGAATAATTGTGCTAAGCGTCCGGGCCGTTGGCTTTTCTACCGGCAGGACGTGGAATTCCTGGTGCAGCCGTCGCCGCTGGATGTGCGCAGCGCAAAGCTTGATAACCCGATTCAGGCGATTCTCAAGTTCCGGGATCAACTCAAGGCGAAGGGTGTAGAACTCCTGGTGGTCATTACTCCTGGCAAGCCGAGTATTTATCCGGAACGTTTGACCGGCATCGTAGATTCCGTTGTGGCGCCTGGACACGGCAAGATGATTCTTGATTCGTTGACCTCGCTTGGGCTGAATACGGTTGACTTGTATACGCCGCTTTTGGCCGCTAAAAAATACGACGGGCGTTTTGGCCCGCTGTACTTGGACGACGATACGCACTGGACTCCGCGCGGGGCCGAACTTGCGGCGGCGGTAATTGCGGGCTCGGTCTTACAGATGAATGCGGCAGGAGTGATTGATCTAGGTTCAGGCGCGTTGCGCTATGTGCCGGTCGATAGCTCGGCGGATCGCATGGGCGATATTGGCGAAATGAGTGGACTCAACAAGTTTGACGTGTTTAAGCCGCAGCTGGTAACGGGCCATGTGGTGTACCAACAGGCGATGGACGAACGTATTCTGGCGTCGAGACTTCTGGATGTAGACGATTCGGTGGCGCTTGAAATCGATACGACCAAGACTCCTTTTAAGGACGACTTCCGCAAGTCAAAGATTTTGATTCTGGGGGACAGCTTTAGCCGCATATACCAGACGGATGCGCCTGTAAACGCGGGCTGGATTGCCCATTTTGCTAGGAATATCAGCCGACCGGTGTCCTCGATTGTGAGCGACGGCGGCGCTTCTACACTTGTGCGTGAAAAGCTCGCCCGCAAGGCGGGCGTACTCAAGGGCAAGAAACTCCTGATTTGGGAATTTGTGGAACGCGACCTTCGCTTTGGTGCCGAAGGCTGGAAGGACGTAATTTTTTAGAACTTAGAGCTTAGATCTTAGAACTTAGAAGCTGATTTTTCTATGTTCTATCAACTAAGTTCTGCAAACTGCGCTGGAGGCGCAAAATGGCTAGGCATGGAACTCCCACTCCGGGACAGGCAATTTTAGAAGGTATTGAATGGCTCAAGATGGACAAGGCGGAATTTGCCCGCCGCATCGGAGTTCCGATGGAAACTCTAGAGGGCTTGATTGCGGGAACGGTTGAAATTACCCGCGAACTTGCCGAATCGCTTGAATCCGTAACGGGGAGCCCCGCCGCCTACTGGCGCATGCTCGCGTCGAAAGTAAAACGCGTCTCTCAATCCTAGCCACCAACCACTAACCACTGTTTACTATGAATATTACCGATGCTGTTTCTTGTATGTGCGATCTCGCGAAGGGCGAGGCGGAACAGTTTGACGTGCTTGCTTCGAACTCCCATTCCGAGGGCTTGTCTGTTTTTCAGGGCCAGGTGCAGAATACTGAAATCTCGGATTCTGTGGGGCTTGGCATTCGCGTGATTAAGGATGGTCATCCGGGCTATGCCCATACGGAACGCTTGACGAAAGAGGCTATTGCGCAGACCATCAAGGATGCGGTTTGCCATACGCAGTGGACCGAAAAAGTTGATATTGAACTTCCTGCTCCTGCAAAGATTCCGGAAGATTGCCACGATTACAATCCGGCACTGGAATCGCTCACGTTGGCAGACCTCAAGGACTTCTGCATCGAACTCGAAAAAGAAACGTTTGCGCGTTCTGCCGACATCAAGAATATTCCGTACCTGGGGGCCGACCTGAATCGCGACTTTTCGATTGTCGCTAACCATAAGGGACTTTTCTATACCGAAAAGGATAATTCCGTATCGGTCGGTGCGGGTGCGGTCGCCGTGCGCGGTGGAATCAGCAAACTAGGCAACTTTGTCAAGAGTGGTCGCGACTGGAGTGAATTCACCGTGGGTGAAATCGCCGACAAGGCCGCCACTTATGCCACCGAGCTTTTCGGTGCAAAGAAAATTGAAGGTGGCAAGATTCCGGTCGTGTTCTCGGAACGAGTTTCGGGACGTTTCATAGGAATGTATGGATCGCCGTACATTGCGGAATCTATGCAGAAGGGAACTTCGCGCCTTGCCGGTAAAGAAGGCCAGAAGATTGCTTCCGAAAAGCTTTCTCTTTGGAGTGATCCGCTGGGTGAAAACTTCTGCCACAGGGTGTTCTTTGATTCCGAAGGTTGCTTGACGCGCCGCGTCGAGGTCATCAAGGAAGGCGTCTTTAATGAAGCTCTCTATAATCTGGAAACGGCCGCCAAGGCAGGCCGAGCCACGACAGGCAACGGAGCCCGCGACTTCGGCTCCAAGATGTCTACGGCGTTCTGGAACATGCTTGTCCCGGCAGGGGAGTTCTCGTCGGCAGACCTTTTAAAGCTTTTCCCCAAGTGTCTCTTGGTGGTGCGCCTCGAAGGCGGCTCGGGCTGTAGCTCCGTGAGTGGCGAACTCAGCATCGGAGCTCATGGCTTCTGGTGCGAAAACGGCGTAATCCAACACCCCGTCGATGGTGTTACGTTGTCCGGAAACTATTTCGACATTATTCAGAATGTAGTTGGTGTCGGCAACGAATACTACAATCCGTTCTCTAGCGTGAAGGTGCCTGCGCTCGCCATCAGCGAACTTGCAGTGAGTTGCTAGCCTTGCGCTGCCTGTAAATCAGCACAATCAGCCAGATTAAGCCGGTCAGGAACATGACGCTGCAAAGCGTCTGTCCGCGGCTCATGCCGAACAGGTCCACGCGGCCGAGGTGTGCGTCGGGCCTGCGGAAAAATTCGATGAAGAACCTGAAGAAGCCGTAGCCCATCAGGTACAGGCAAGGCATCTTGTCGCGTAACAGCGGAATGCGCCTTAAGTTGTACAAGATTGCGAACAAGATAACACCCTCAAAAAGCATCTCATAAAGCTGGCTCGGGTGGTGCAGAATCGGGTTGGTAATGGGACTGTCGTGGGCGAGCGGAAACCACATGCCGATTCCGCTAGTGGTGACTTCGCCAAAAAGTTCGCCGTTAATGAAGTTGCCCCAGCGGCCCCAGGTGTAGGCGAGCGGAGCTAGCATAAAGCAAAGGTTCAACCCTTCCCACACCTTCATCTTGTTGCGTTTGAGGCCGATGTAGGTGAAAATCGTTCCGAGGATCATGCCACCGTGGTAACTCATTCCCGAGATTCCCGTAAAGTGGTAGCCGAGCGCATCGTGGGTCATCGGGAAAATGATTTCGGTCGGGTTCGCGAGGTAGTAGCCCGGCTTGTAGAAGAATACGTAGCCGAGGCGCGCACCGATAATGATGCCTGCGATAATCCAGGTGAACAGGCTGTCGAACTGGTCCTTGGTGTAGCCCAGCTTTTCTTTCTTGTTCACGTGCATCAGCGTGAGGTAGCCCGTCACGAAGGCGAAAATGTACATGATGCCGTACCAGCGCACCGGGAAGCTCCCGAGCGTAAAGGCCGTTCCGTCAAAATAAGAAGGGATGAGGTTCCACCAAGTCGGTTCCATTTTATTTTCCTTGTTTGGGGAGATTCTGATGTGCCCAGTAGTTAAAGAGCTTCGCGGCGACCTGTGTTGCCGGCTGCGAACGCATACCCTGCAAGTCGTGCACCTGCATAATCACGAGTACCACCGCCTTGCTCGGGTTTTCCTTGGACTGTGCAAAACCCATGAACCACTCGTAGCGGCCGTAGGGGTCGTGTCCGTCGAGAGAGCCAGTCTTGCCGCCGATGGTGAGGGCGTTGAAATTCTTGCGGGCCATGTGCTTGGTCGATATGTTCTTGCGGGCGGTTCCGTTGGTCACGCTGCGGACCATCGCTTCGCGGAGCCCGTAGTAGGTATTCTCGGTGAACTTGCCGACATCTAGGGCGATACGGCTCTTGGGTGCGTAACCGTCGAGGTTCTTTGCCCAGGGAATTTCCAGAGGCTGTTTCGTGAGAATGGCGCGAACTTGGGCGGCGGCCAGGAGCGGCGTGAGTGTTGTCGCTTCGGTGAAACCGCAGCTGGCCTCGGCGAGTCCGTAGCCGGTATCGGGCGGTGCGTACGTGGAGCGTCCGGGAAGCCCGGCGGGGAAGTTCATATTGTAGCCGAGTTTCTTGGCTGCCGATTTCAGGCGGTCTGCACCCACATTCATGCCTATCAGGGCGAGCGGCGGGTTAGCGGATTTTGCGTAGGCGTCCTGCATCTCGATGAACGGTCCCTTGAATCCGTCCCTTACGCGCAGCTGGTTGCGGTAAAGCGTGTGGCTTGCGCCAATCATCGGAATCTGGCTGGTGAGCGAGTAGCGGTTGCTTTCCATGGCGGCCGCAATCGTAATCGTCTTGGCAAGCGACGCGGCGGGGAAGGTGTTCTTGATGAAATAGTCCGGTTTTTCCTGCACGTGGTTGTCGCGGCGTTCACCCCAGGCGATAATCTCGTTGCTATTCGGGTCCACCATCAATATAATCGCGTGCTCGGGGCGGAAACGGCGCAACAGGTTGTCGATCTTTTCGGCCAGGAACACGTCGGCCTGCGCCTTGATATGCGTGCTGTCGATGGTTTCGACTTCGGGGGGCATCTCGGTCGGCGCGACGGACGCGGCAATGGCGCTCTGCATGTTCGCGATGTCTTCGGAGTCGGCTTTAGGGAATAGCCCGGTCGGGATTTCCCCTTGTGTCTGCTGTTCTCCGGTCTCGGTGCGGGGGGCATCTGTGCGGGAACCTTCGATGTCGCCGTCGGTATTTTCGGTTACGATTTCCGTGTCGTTTTCGATTTTCTCGGGTTCGTTACCGCCGAAAATGCAGGTGCCCAGCAGGGCGCAGATTCCCATGAAGACTGCAAAAACAATAATGCGGTTACGCATCCTCACGGCGTAGGGGAGTCGTTCAATCGGCTTGTAGTTGTGACGGGGGTACTTGTTGAAATCCATCTTGAAAAAAACTTATAAACTTGTCTTGAAAATCGTCTTGCGGTAGTATTCGAGTTCGGCGATGCTTTCGCGGATGTCGTCAAGGGCCTGGTGCTTTTCCATCTTCTCGAATTCGGGTAGCGTGGGGTACCAGCGGAAAGTCAGTTCCTTGATGGAGCTTACGTCGATATTGCGGTAGTTGAGCCAGCCCGAAATCCGCGGCATGTACTTGTACAGAAAACGCCTGTCCTGCGTAATGGAATTTCCGCAGAGCACGTTCCCGCGTTCGGTGGTGAAGGGCTTGATAAAGTCGAGGGTCATCTTGTCGGCGTCGGCCATGCTGAGAGTCGACTTACGGCAACGTTCCACGAGTCCGCTCTGGGTGTGGTGACGCTTATTCCAGTCGTCCATGCTCTCAAAGACATTTTCGGTCTGGTGAATCGCCAAGACGGGTCCTTCGGCCAATATGTTCAGGTTCGGGTCTGTGATGATAGTCGCGATTTCGAGGATAACGTCCCTCTCCGGCTCGAGCCCCGACATTTCGAGGTCCATCCAGACGAGATTCGGTGCGCTTTTAATTCTTGCCATAACGCGCGTAATTTAGAAAAAAGGGCTGGGGGTGATTGAGGGAGAAGCTTCCGCGATGCCCCCTGGGTGTCTGGAACGGAGTCTTACATACTATGATAAAATGTTTTACAAAATATGTAAAATAAGGATGTGGATTTTACAATAAATGTAAATTGGAAAATTTTTGAAATTAGCTCATTTGTGCTGAAAATGGCGATTTTGAATTGATTTAACAATTTTTGTAAAGTTGGCATATTTTTTGCAAATGGAGGGGGCGAATAAAATAGAGGGCGAACAAAATACACAGTGAGTAGTATATGTCATTGAATTTTTCAAAATGGACCGGATTGGGAAATGATTTCGTGTTGTATGAACCGGGGCAGACGCCGGAATATGGCGCCGCCTTTACAGATCGCGTCGTCAAGCTTTGCGACCGCCGCTTCGGTATCGGTGCCGATGGAGTGGTGATTGTAACTCCGATGGATAACGACGGTTGCCTGGTGCTGGGCGATACGGGCGTCGGTGCCAGCGTGGGGCCTGCTGCGAAATCAGCACCGAATGGTGTTGATTTTGAAATGCGCATCTTTAATGCCGATGGCTCCGAGGCGGCCATGTGCGGTAATGCGACGCGTTGTGTGGCAAAGTATATCCGCAGCCGCGGTCTTGCAAAAGACGATAGCACGAAGGTTTTTAATCTGCATACCAAGAGTGGCCTGGTGAAGCCTGCGCTTTTAGACGATGGTCGCGTGTGCGTAGATATGGGACTTCCGAGAAACTTCTTGGGCTCGATTAAGCTTACGGCCGATAGTTTCGATTTTACCGCCGAGACGGTCTCGATGGGGAATCCGCATGCGGTGATTTTCGTGGATGACATCGAAAAAATTCAGCTGGAAAAGTGGGGGAGCATTCTAGAAGTGGACAAACAGTTCCCCGACCGTTGTAACATTGAATTTGCCCAGGTAATCCCCGCTGCGGGAGCGGCGCCCACCCAAATCCGCATGCGGGTTTGGGAACGGGGTTGCGGAGTCACCATGGCTTGCGGCACCGGCAGTTGCGCAACCCTCGTTGCGGCCCAGCGCACGGGCCGCGTGGGCGTCGAAGCCGACTTCATCCTCGACGGCGGTGTTCTCCACATCAAGCACGAAGAAGGTGGCCCCGTCCTGATGACCGGCCCCGCAGAAGAAGTATTTAGAGGAGAGATTGAGGCGTGAGCAATGAGGACAATTCGGAATTCGGAGTTCGGAATTATTTACTTAAGTGGCGAAGCCGCGATTATTTCAATTCCTAATTCAACCTGCATTACCACTAACCACTGTTTACTAACCACTGACCACTTATTATGAACGAATCAATCATCAACACTAACTACGACTTGCTGCCTGGCAGCTACCTTTTCTCGACGATCGCCCAGAAAATCAAGGAATATCAGGCGAAAAAGCCCGATGCAGACATCATTCGACTGGGTATTGGCGATGTGACCACGCCCTTGATCCCGGAAGTCATCAAGGCCATGCACAAGGCCGTGGACGAAATGGCCGTGAAGGATTCTTTCCGCGGTTACGGCCCCGAACAGGGCTACGATTTTGTTCGCGAGGCGATCGTTCGTGGCGAATACACCGCCCGCGGCATCGAAATGGACCCGGATGACATCTTCGTGAGCGATGGTTCCAAGTGCGATGTGGCGAACATCCAGGAGCTTTTTACAGAAAATGTAAAGATTGCCATTCCGGACCCGGTTTATCCGGTCTATCTGGACTCCAACGTAATGGCTGGCCGTGCAGGCGTGTTGCAAAGTGACGGACATTTTTCTAAGGTGACTTACCTTGCTTCGACTGCCGAAAACAATTTCCAGCCGGATTTGCCCAAGGATCCGGTGCAGCTGATTTACCTTTGCAGCCCGAACAACCCCACGGGTACGGTCCTTAGCCGCGAAACTTTGCAGAAGTTCGTGAACTATGCCAACGAAAATGGTGCGCTGATTCTGTTTGATGGCGCTTACAACTGCTACATCCAGGACGAAACCTTGCCGCATTCCATTTTCGAAATTCCGGGTGCGCGCACGTGCGCCATTGAATTCCGCAGTTTCAGCAAGACGGCCGGCTTTACGGGCGTGCGCTGCGCCTATACGGTGATTCCGCACGAACTTTCTAAACTCCGCGCCATGTGGAACCGCAGACAGTGCACCAAGTTCAACGGCGTAAGCTACGTGACGCAGCGTGCCGCCGAGGCGATCTATTCGCCGGTGGGCTGGTTACAGACAAAAGAAGTCATTGCCGGTTACATGCGTACCGCAGGCGTAATCCGCAAGGAACTGACAGCCGCCGGTTACACGGTGTTCGGTGGCGAACATGCCCCGTACATCTGGTGGAAAATTGCGGACGGCGAAAAATCCTTCGATTTCTTTGACCGCTTGCTTGCCACCTGCGAAGTCGTGGGTACCCCGGGCAGCGGCTTTGGCCCCTGCGGCGAAGGATACTTCCGCCTGACCGCCTTCGGTGACTACGAACGCACCGTCGAAGCCCTTAGGAGAATCAGGGAGAAACTATAATATATTTCGGATTTCAGATTTCGGATTTCGGAATTATAACAACTCTGAATTCTGAACTCTGAATTCTGAACTCGTTGAACCACCTGCTACTTATTTCTATCTTATGTCCATGCCGTCCCCAATAGGTTCCGAAATTTCTGTCATCCAGAAGATCAGCGTCGCGATCATTCACGAGCGCAATGTGGAAAAGTTGCTGGAAAACGTCCTTGGTATTCTGGAATCCGAACTTGGCATGTTGCGCGGAACGTTCGCGCTTCTGTTTGGTGATACCTTGAAGATTGAAGCCTCCCGCGGGCTTGACGAATCCGAAAAGCAGCGCGGCTCTTACCGCATGGGTGAAGGCATTACGGGCCATGTCGCAGAACGCGGTATTAGCCATGTGATTCCGGACCTGCGCAAGGATTCCCGCTTCTTGAACCGCACGGGTAGCCGCCATTATGATTCCCAGGTGGCGTTTATTTGCGTGCCCCTGATTCACGATGGCCAGGTCATCGGGACTCTTTCGATTGACCGCCCGGTAGACGGTTCTACGGACTTGGATCGTGACGTGGCACTCCTTGAAATTATCGCAAACATCACCGGCGATGCGGCGAACGAATGCATCGAGTTGCACAATGAACGCGAGGCCATGCTCGAAGAAAACCGCAAGCTTCGCGATATGCTTTCGAACAATCCCGGCGAACTCGTGGGTAACTGCCGCGAAATGCAGCAGATTTACGAACAGGTGCGCCAGGTGGCCCCGAGCGATGCGACTGTCTTGATTCGCGGCGGTAGCGGTACGGGTAAGGAAATGATCGCCCGTGCGATTGTGAATTTGTCTGCAAGAAAGGATAAGCCTTTCATTACGCTCAACTGCGCCGCTCTGCCCGAAAATCTTGTGGAAAGCGAACTTTTCGGTCACGAGAAGGGCGCCTTTACGGGAGCGATGAACCGCCGTATCGGCCGCGCCGAGGCAGCCGACGGGGGAACGCTTTTCCTTGACGAAATTGGCGACCTGACGATGCAAACGCAGGTGAAACTCTTGCGCTTCTTGCAGGAACGCACCTTTAGCCGCGTGGGTAGCAACGAGGAACTCCATTCCGATGTGCGTTTTTTGGCGGCCACGAGTCGTAACCTGGAAGAGCTGATTTCTCAGGGCAAGTTCCGCGAAGACTTGTTCTACCGCCTGAACATTTTCCCGATTACCATGCCGGATCTTGCAAAGCGTAAGTCCGATATCATCTTGCTCGCGGAACATTTTATCGAAAAGATGAACCTTCGCTACAACAAGAAGATTGTGCGCCTTTCGACGACGGCCATCAACTTGCTCATGAGTTACCACTGGCCGGGCAACGTGCGTGAACTGGAAAACTGCATGGAACGCGCGGTGCTTACCGCAAGTGACGACTGCATTCACAGCTACAACTTGCCGCCTTCGCTGCAGACAAGCCTGAGTGCGGGAACGGTCGGCGCGGTGACTTCGAAGATGGCTCCTCTCGATGTCATGATGAACAATTATGAACGGGAAATCATCACCGAGGCCATCAAGCGCAACAACGGCAACCTTTCTGCTGCTGGCCGCGACCTGGGCGTTTCTCCGCGCATGATGAATTACCGCATGAACAAGCTCGGAATCAAGTCCGGACATTGATTTGCCTCGCAGAAATCCCCGAACTAATCTATATTTAGGTTATGTTTGGATTTTACCGATTCGCATCTGTTTGCCCGACGCTGAAAGTCGCCGATACCGCCTACAATACGGCTGAAATTATCCGTTGCGCCCGCGAGGCGATTGACGGGGGAGCGGCCTTTGTCGTGTTCCCCGAACTCTGCATTACGGGGTACACCTGCAGTGACCTGTTCCATCAGGAACTGTTGCTTAAAAAGAGCCTGGAATCGCTTTCGGAGATTGCGAAGGCTTTTGCGGATAGCGATACGGTGATTGCGGTGGGGCTTCCGCTTCGTATGTTCGGTTGCCTCTACAACTGCGCCGCCTTTGTGCAGAAGGGTAAGCTTGTGGCGGTGACGCCCAAGATTCATTTGCCGAACCAGCGTGAGTTCTACGAAAAACGTCATTTCTCGAGTGGCCGCGATTTGTTGCGCGGCGGTGCGGCAGGGGCTGCGCCGGTTTGCCGTGTCGAAGGCTTTGGCGATGTGCCGGTGACGAATTTCTTTACGGTGAAGGGCGAGGGTTCCGAGGTACGTGTCGGCGTGGAACTCTGCGAAGACTTGTGGACGCCTGTGCCTCCGAGCGGTGAACTTGCCCTGGCCGGAGCGAATGTGATTGTGAACCTTTCCGCAAGTGACGCCTTGGTGGGCAAGGGCGACTATCGCCGCAACCTGGTGATGAACCAGTCGGCTCGTTGCATGGCCGCCTATGTGTATGCTTCGGCGGGGGTGCACGAATCGACGACGGATATGGTCTTTAGCGGTCACTTGATGATTGCTGAAAACGGGACAATGCTTGCCGAGACGAAAAATTACAGCCGCGAATCAGAAATTATCTACGCCGATGTCGACGTGGAACGCCTGAACATGCAGCGATTGAGCGAAGGCTCGTTCCAGGATTTCGATAGCCGCGAATTTTATGCGCGTGCGGCGAGTTTCGACGGGCTGCGCTCGATGGAGAGCCTCAAGTACCGTTTTGTGGCTCCAACTCCGTTTGTTCCGGGGAATGCCGAAACCCGTGACCAGAACTGCAAGGAAATTTTCAATATCCAGTGTGCGGGGCTTGCGAAACGCATCGAGGCTTCGCATACCAAACGTGCGGTCGTGGGGCTTAGCGGCGGACTCGATTCGACGTTGGCATTGCTCGTGATTTCGGAAACATTCAAGTTGCTGAAACGCCCTGCAAGCGAAATTCTCGTGCTCACGATGCCTGGCTTCGGAACGACGAAACGCACCAAGAACAACGCTGTTACGATGGCGGAACTGTTGGGCGTGGAACTTCGTACGATCGATATCCAGAAGGCGTGCATGCAGCATTTTGCGGACATCGACCACGACCCGAATACGCTCAATGTGACCTACGAAAATGTGCAGGCCCGTGAACGCACCCAGATCCTGATGGATATCGCGAACAAGGAAGGCGGTATCGTGGTGGGAACGGGTGACCTTTCTGAAATTGCGCTCGGCTGGAGCACCTACAATGCCGATCACATGTCGATGTATGCAGTAAACTGCGATATTCCGAAAACGCTCGTGCGCCATGTGGTGGGCTGGTATGCGGACCGTGCGAGAAACTTCATTGCCGATGAAAAGACGGCCGACGAACTTTCTTTGGTGCTCCGCGACATTCTCGATACGCCGGTTTCGCCGGAACTGTTACCTGCCGATGCCAACGGACAGATTGCGCAGAAGACCGAAAGTATTCTGGGCGCCTACGAAATCCACGACTTTTACCTGTATCATTTTGCCAAGTACGGTGCGACTCCGCAAAAGATGCTGTTCCTGGCGAAGTACGCCTTTGCAGGGAAATATAGCGACGAGGAACTGGAAAAGGCGCTTGCCGTATTCGTGCGCCGATTCTTTACACAGCAGTTTAAGCGCAGCTGTATTCCTGACGGCCCGAAGGTCGGAACGATTTCCCTGTCGCCGCGTGCCGACTGGCGTATGCCCAGCGATTCGAGTTTCGGCGACTGGCTCTAGATAATGCCGACTTCGAGCTTCGGCGACAGGCTCTAGCTTTGTCCGTTGCGGGACCTGTAATTGCTGAACCTGTAATTGCGGAATTTGTAATTTCGGTACCTATAAAATAGGGCGACAAGTTCTTTTTATAGGTATTTGAAAAATGATTTTTTTTTCGTACCTATAAAGTTTTGAAAATCAATCCCTTTATAGGTACGTTTTTCTTATTTTGCGAATAAATTAATGCTAAAGGCTCGGAAAAAGCACCTATAAGACTACCCTTTTGACTTTGCTTATAGGTACAAGTTCAATATAATTTGCTTTGTGGGATTGTTTTGTACCTATAAAATGGGAAAAACAGCATTTTTATAGGTACAAATCACAAAAAAGAGTCTAAAATCGGAGGCAGTTTTTAGAGCTTGCGAGATATATCCCCGAGCGCTTCTTCCATAATTTTGCCGTAGAGTTTTGAGACTGTCTCGGCTGTGGTTCGCGGTTCGCGGTCGCCCATGCTCATTTTCTGGTCGAAGGATTTTTCCCAGAGGGCTTCGTCGCTTTCTGTCTTGCGGAAGGTAAGCTGCACGGCGAGGCGTGCGTACTGCGAGGAGCCTTCGTCCACTTCTTCGATGGCGACGATGTTTCCGAGGAGTTCATAGTCGGGCTTGCCGTTTGCCTTGGTCTCGACGCTCTTGAAAAGGCCACTTTTGGCGAGGTATTCGCTTGCGACTTGCGCCATCATGTGTTCGGGGCGGCTGGCCCACAGGTCCAGGTCGTAGAACATGAAGTCGTAGGCGGATTCGCGGTAGACAATGTTTGCGCGCTGGTAGGCGGGTTCGATGGTGAACTTGCGCACTTGCAGGCGTTTGTCGGCGTATGTTCCGGCCGAGGGCATGCTGATGTTTTCGACAGCGATAGTGTAGTACTTGGTGGGCTCGCTGGAGCCGCCACCCAGGCAGGCCGTGAGCGTGACTGCGAAACAACATAAAATTGATGCGAGAAAAATGGATTTATAATTCATTATACAAGCCTTTCGTCAGAAAATGAAAGCGTGGCCGGGCGGGGGTGGGGTGCAGGGGAGTGGGGCTGGCGGCCTTCGCAACTATGAGCGCGGGCCCCCTCCCCGCTAGATGCATTAAACTTATTAATCATAAATTTTTTTCTTCTTTTTTTCTAAAAAACTATTTCCGCCTAGCCTTGTTCTCCGAATGGATCAGCACCGACGGATTGTTCTTGATTTTCTGCGTAAATTCTTCAAGGTTCTCGAGGACGGCGTTGAGTTCCACGACGGCGTCGCCCACCTGGTCCTGGTTCTTGTACACCACCTGGTCAAGCCGCTGCGTGAGCTGCTTGATGGATTCCATCGCCTGCGTCAGGTTCTCGTTCATCGCCTTCGTGTCGATGGCTTCGAGCTTTTCCTTAAGGACATCCATGTTTTCGCCCGCCTTGGCGGCAATCTTGGCTTCTTCGATTTCGGAGAGAACGTTCTTCATGGAGTTTGCCGCATTCGAGATGTTGTTGATGGGCGCGTTCAGGTTCTGTGTCAGCCGGTTTAGGTTCTGCGTGGCATTTTCGAAATTCTTGAGCGAGTTGCTGATGCTTTGCGAGTTTTCTTCGGAGAAAATGCTGTTGAGGTTCGTCATCAGGGAATCGACGTGGCCAATGATGTCGGTCGCCTTGTTGGCGATAGCGTCGAATGCCGTTTTTTCAGCGGGAACGAAACCGCCTTCGGCAACGTCCGGTTCATCAAAACGGCCCCCCGAAAGCACGATCTGCTTTTCGCCGGTGAGCGAAATGCCGTGTGTCATGCCGGCGCGGGTGCCGAGCTTGATGGGCGTTCCCTTGTTCACGCGGAAACGGACGATCACCTGGTTCAGGTTCGAGGAATCGATTGCAATCTCGGTGACGTTTCCGACATCGATACCGTTCAGCTTGACCTGCGCATCTTTGTAAAGACCGATAACGGATTCGCTGAATACCGTGTAATAGTTGTCGTATTCCTTGTTCAAGAATCGCGAAAGCACATAGCCCAGGAACACGCAAATCATGATTCCGCAGAGGAGCATGAAGGCGCCAATCTTGATTCTTTCGGCACGTGTGGTT
Organism: Fibrobacter sp. UWH4; assembly: GCF_900142475.1. Taxonomy (NCBI): domain Bacteria; kingdom Pseudomonadati; phylum Fibrobacterota; class Fibrobacteria; order Fibrobacterales; family Fibrobacteraceae; genus Fibrobacter; species Fibrobacter sp. UWH4. The sequence continues at coordinate 361,366 of NZ_FRAY01000004.1, read as the reverse complement.
TCCATGGTTACTCCAAATCAGTCAATAAAGTTAAAATGGTAATATTCATTGTGGTCCTCTTCCTTGGGGCATTGTCTGTTGAAGAAATGCCGCAGGATGGGATCGTCGCTATCGAGCCCCTGCTGCAAGGTGCCGTCCATGAGCACGTAGCCGTCTTTTAGGTAAATAAAGCGGTCGCAGACGATCTTGATACTCTCGAGTTCGTGGCTTACGATGACCATCGAGACCCCGAGCGTGTCGCGGAGCTCCAGCAGCAGTTCGTCGAGGGAACGGGCGGTTACCGGGTCGAGTCCGGTCGAGGGTTCGTCGCAAAAGAGCAACTCCGGCTTGAGGGCAATGGCGCGGGCAAGGGCTGCGCGGCGCTTCATGCCGCCCGAAAGTTCGGAAGGATACTTGTGGAAGGCGTGCAACAGGTGGACTTTTTCGAGACGGTCGGCGACAATCGCTTCCATCTGTTTCCGGGGCATGTAGGGCATGCTGCGAATCAGCGGGAGCATGGCGTTTTCGGCCACGGTCAAATCCGAAAGGAGCGCTCCGTTCTGGAACAATACGCCCGTACGCAGGCGCGTCTCAAAATCAAGGCCTTCCTTGGCTCCGAATGTCTTGCCGAAATAGGTGATGGTTCCGCTTTCGGACTTGTAGAGCTTGAGGATGTTGTTCATGAGCGTCGATTTTCCGCAACCGGAACTTCCGAGAATCATGCGGATTTCGCCCTTCTTGACATCGAACGAAATATCGTTCAAGATGGTCTTTCCGTCGTAACCGGCTTTCAGGTGATCTACTTTGAGTGTAATGTCGTCCATTGTAGCCCCTAGTAGAATATAAAGCTGAACGCGCAGTCTGCGACGATGATGGCAGAAATCGAAACCACGACGCTGGAGGTTGTTGCGAGGCCCACCGCTTCGGCACCGCCTTCGGCGTTGAGGCCCTTGTTGCAAGAAATCAGCGTGACCAGCCAACCGAATGCGATGGATTTCACTGTGCTCTTTAAGAAAAGAATCGGCGGAATCCCGTCGCGAATAGACTGGAAGTAGTTCGCAAAAGAAATGTCAAAGAAAAAGTAACCGATCAGGAAACCGGCGAGGCAGCCCGCGATGCCTGCGCAGAAGGCAAGAATCGGCGTGCAGATGGTCATCGCGATAAAGCGGGGAACCACCAGGTACTGTACCGGCGAAATCGCCATGGTCTTGATGGCCTTGATTTCTTCGCAGACGGACATGTTCGCAATTTCTGCCGCGATGGAGCTGCCGGAACGCCCCGCCAAGATAATGGTGGTGAGTAGCGGGCTGATTTCTGCAAAGATTAGGTAGCCAAGCCCCGAGGCGAGGTAGGAACCGCCGCCCACGGCCTTGAGCATGAACGAACTCTGGAGCGCCATGGTGAAGCAGATGAGGGCGACCATCAGAAAGCAGATGCCCGTGGCTTCGGTGCCGAGCATAAAGACCTGCTTGGCGGTGCCGCCGAACTTGCTGCGCCCTTTATCGAAAGGCCCGCAGATCATCCAGTAGATGCTCATGTTCAAGAGAATGAACACCTCGGCAACTTCCTTGGCGATGACGATGGTCTTTGCGCCGAGTGCTTCGAGGAAATTGCTATAGCCCGTCTTGACTTTTTCAGGGATTTTCTCTTTCTTGAGTGCCCTGAGCTGCGCCTTGATTTCTTCGCTAAAGTGGGCGAGCGTGAGCTTGTTGCCGGTCTTTTCGCTCAAATCGGCAAGGAGCGCAAAGAAGGCGTCGCCACTGTAGTCCATGCGCGTGAGGGAAGAACCGTCGAGGTTGAGCGGCTCCTTGTAGAGCGTGCGCCGACACTCCCGCAACAATTCTTTGCTGTTTGTTGCGGTAAGGGCTACGGGTAGAGTAATGGTCCTTCCTTCCATTGTGCGCAAATTTAGCAAAAGAAGAAAAATTTACATAATAGATTTTATAATTTGGGGATAAACGGCGATATATAGGTTATGATGGGTAATTTTGACTTGACAAATGGACCGGTTTCGGCAATCACGGACGGGCTCGATAACGAGCAGAGGCTCGCTGTAGAGACGACCGAAGGCTATATCCGCGTGATTGCGGGGGCAGGTTCCGGCAAGACCCGGACGCTCACGCACCGTTACCTGTACCTGGCCAAGGAGCTTGGAATTTCGCCGTCGAATATCTTATGTGCGACTTTTTCGAACAAGGCCGCCTTCGAGATGAAAAAACGAATCCGCACCATGCTGAAAGGGGACGATTCGGGCTATATTTCGACTTTCCACAGCTTTTGCGTGCGGCTCTTGCGCGAAGATATCCACGTGCTCCAGTTCCCAAAGGAGTTCCTTGTTCTCGACGAAGAGGACCAGAAGTCGCTCGTGAAAAAGGCCTACACCGAGCTCGGCTATTCGCTCAAGGATTTGCGCATCAGTAGCGTAATCGACTTTATTGGCGGTCGCAAGGGCAACGATATCTCGTATGTGCAGTGGTTTGCGGGGCACGATTCGGCCTCGGCCAACGACGACTTGCTCAAGATGGTGGAAAATGCCCCTGACAAGTGGCATAAGGTCTATTTTCGCTATCTTTATGAACAGAAAAAGAACTTTGCGCTTGACTTTGATGACTTGATATTGGTGACCCTGTACATATTGCAACGTTTCCCCGAAAAGCTCAAGAAGTGGAGCGAACGCATGATGTACGTGATGGTCGACGAGTTTCAGGACATAGACCTGCAGCAGTACCAGCTTGCAGAGCTCCTTTCGAGCTACCATCATAATTTGTTCGTGGTCGGCGACCCGGACCAGACGATTTACGGCTGGCGTGGCGCCGATGTGAATCGCATCCTGGAATTCGACAAGGTGCACAAGGACGCAAAGACGATTCTTTTGCAGAACAATTACCGCAGTACGCCGAGCATCTTGAAACTCCCCGATGCGGTTATCAGGAACAACGAGTTCCGTATCGAGAAAGTGCTGCGTCCCATGCGTAGCGGCGGTAAGACGCCCGTGTTCTGTCACGCGAAAAATACCCGCGACGAGGCTTCGTGGATTGTTGAAAACATTCAGGAAGCGATTGCGAACGGGGTCGCGAAAAAGGATATCGCGGTGCTTTACCGCATGCACGCGCAGTCGCGCTCCGTCGAAGAGGCGCTGATGACCGCCGATATTCCCTACAAGGTCTATAGCGGCGTGGGCTTTTACCAGCGGGCCGAAATCAAGGATGCCATTTGCTACTTGCGTATGCTGGTGTACGGCGACGATATGGCTTTCTTGCGTACGGTGAACACGCCCAAGCGGCAGTTCGGCCCGAAAAAGGTGGCGGCACTTGCGGCTCTTGCCGATGAACAGGGAATGTCGCTGTACGAAACCTTGCTGCAGATATGTTCTGTGGCGGGAGCTTTGCCGCTTGCCCAGGCGAAGGATGCGGCGGTTGCGGAGGCGGTGGTTGCGAAACCTTTTGCGCTGAGTGCGGAGCAGTGCAAGGCTTTCCTTGCGAAAAGCAAGGTGGTGGAGTTCGTCTCGCTCATTGAAAAGTTCCGTTTCAAGTACCGCGAAATGCCTATTACCGAAGTGTTTACGCGGCTCATGCGCGAATCCCGCTACGAGGAAATGCTGCGTCTCGATGGCGACGAAAACCGCCTCGACAACCTTGCGGAACTCAAACAGGGCCTGCTCGAATTTGAAAACATTCTCGAAGAAGATGCGACGCTCGACGAATTTTTGCAGAACATTGTGCTGTTTACGAACTCCGACGAGAACGACGGCGACCGTGACCGCGTGCAGCTGATGACCATCCACAATTCCAAGGGACTGGAATTTCCCTACGTGTTCGTATGTGGAATGAACGAGGGCTTTTTCCCGGTCAAGCGCATCGAGAACAAGATGCAGCTCGAAGAGGAACGCCGTCTTGCGTACGTGGCGCTTACCCGTGCCGAGAATGTGCTGTTCCTGAGCGATGCCGAAGACGGCGTCGGCGAAGAATCGAGTCGCTACCCGTCGCGGTTCCTGCTCGAAATGGATATGACCGACTTGCATGTGGTCCGTGGCGTTTCCGAGAAGCTACTGCAAGAGGCTCGCGCCTACATAGCTGAATCTGACCGCAACCGAGAACTTTTCAGCGACGAAACTTTGGGCCTCGTGAAAAGGGCGCCTGCTGCGGAATTTGCCGTGGGCGACCGCGTTTTCCACCGCATCATGGGCTTTGGGAGCGTCGCCAAGGTCGATGAACAGGCCCTTTGCTACCAGATTAAATTCGATAAAATTGAAACCCCGCGGGCGATTCAATTCGATTTTCCGCTCAAGCGGGTGGTGGACAGCGAAACCCTGGAGGATTAACCGTCTAGCGCGTGCTCCGTTTCTCTCCACGGGGCTTCGCTGCGTTCTTTCTCTTTCTGTTCGTGGGCTTCGCGTTTTTTATGCCAAGCGGCGAGCTGCTCCTTGAAGGTTTCGCGGAGGCGTTCCATGCCGATGTTTTCGCGGGCGCTCACCTGGATTGCTTCGGGGTAATTTTCGCGGAGTTCTGTGCGGCGGGCCTCGTCGCAGATTTCGGCCTTGTTGAATACGCGGATACGTGGCGTCTCGGAACTGATGATGCCTTCCAGCGTCTTGTGGGTGACTTCCAGATGCTCCCGGTAGTCGGGGGCGGAGCCGTCAACAACTTCCAGGATGCAGTCCGCATGAGCGGCCACACCCAGCGTACTCTTGAAGGTTTCGATTAAGTTGTGCGGAAGCTTGCGGATAAAGCCTACGGTGTCTGACAAAATGATGTTTTCACCGTCGAGGTAGAGTTTGCGCGTGGTGCTGTCAAGGGTGGCGAACAACTTGTCTTCTACATACACGTCGGCGCCGGTCAGGCGGTTGGTCAGCGTAGACTTGCCCGCGTTCGTGTAGCCCACGATGCCGATGTGGAAAATATCGTTACGATTTTCGGCCTGGCTTTCGCGGGCGTCCTCGATTTTTTCAAGCTTCTTCTTGAGTTCCTGGATTCGCTTGCGGATCATGCGGCGGTCCGTTTCGAGCTGCGTTTCGCCGGGGCCCTTGGTGCCGATACCGCCGTTGTGTTGGCGACAAAGATGCGTCCATGCACCGGTCAGGCGGGGCATCATGTACTGGAGTTGCGCCACTTCGACCATCAGGCGGCTTTCCGCCGTGACGGCGTGTTTCGCGAAAATGTCCAGGATAAGCCCCGTGCGGTCGAGAACCTTGATTCCTGGGAGCCTCTGTTCCAGGTTCCTGACCTGAGAACCGGACAAGTCGTCGTCGAAAACCACCATCTTAGCGTTCAGTTCTTCTAGAGCGTGCTTGACCTCGTTCACCTTGCCTTCGCCAATGAGCGTTGCCGGGCTAAAGTTCTGTACCCGTTGCAAAAAACTCTGCACCACCTCGGCCCCTGCGGTCTCGGCGAGCCGGCCCAGTTCGGCGAGCTGCTCGGAGGCGAGCCAGGGGCGAACTTTTGGGGTAGAAATCCCCACGAGAATGCATCGTTCCTTTTCGGCCTTGTGTTCGATGGTCAAATCCTTCATACGCCCTATATATTAGTAAAAATTTTGTTATAATTGGACTTGTTTTTGGATGCATGAAAAAGATTAAGTTAAAAAAGTGGATGGCTCCTAGTCCTGCGGTGGTCGTGATGGCGGTCGCAGTGATTATCGTAATCAGCCTGTACTCCTTTTTTTCTCGTGTCTACTTCTTTAAACAGGTTGAAACCACCATTGCGCAGAATGCGGAAAGTGTCGCCACCGAACTAGAAAACAGTATGCGTTATGCGCAAAGCAGCATAAAGCTTGTTTCTCTGATGGCGACCCATCAAATGAATGGCCCTGTGCTACGTAATCCGGATTCGCTGTTCCTGTCGAAACTTGCCGAGACCCCGTTCTCGAGAATCGAATATGTTCGAGGCGACGGTTGGAATACGGCGTATGGTGATTCTTCGTTCGATGTGTCTGACCGTGAATTTTTCCAGCGGGGTGTTCGTGGCGAAACGGGAATTTGGGTCGACTACCGCCCTCTATACGCATCGGAAGCTCAGGTAATAGTTTATACGCCGCTGTTCTATCGCGATTCGGTCGTGGGGGTTGTAGCTGGAATCCTGGGGGGCAATACTGAAATCCGTTCCATGATGGATAACACGCTGTTTGGTGAACGGGTTGTTGCTTTGGTGTGTGACCGACACTTGAAGATTGTCGCTTCAAATACGGATGACGATGTCTACGGTCAGCCGTTCGAAAAGAAATCCCAGGATTTCCTACCGCAGAATGTCATTGAAACCTTTAAGAAAAAGGCGAGGTCCGGCTCCACGAATGCTTTTAGTTTCTCTACGGAATACGGAAATTCTGTTGCGGGGGTAGCGCGAGTCTCGAATACGGGGTGGGTCGTTGTCCAGATGGTACCGTTCCACATACTGAAGGAATTTTCGTGGAAAAATAATAGCCGAGCGATAGCGGCCATTCTGCTCGTTGCCCTCTTTTTTATTCTTTATCTGCATTCCGTGTATAGGACGAATCGGCGCTTGCACTCCGAAAACGAAGGGCGTCATCTGAATGTCATCAATGCCTTGACCGAGTCGTACGGTAGCGCCTTTGAAATCAACCTCGATACGGGGAAAATGGTGGCTTATAGGGTTCACCCGGCCATTGAACGCCTGATGAATGAAGTTGCAGGGCAGGATGTTCGCTACGATTCCCTTTTATCCCTTTATCAAAAAAGAATGGTCCTTTCCGAAGACCGTTCTTCTTTTGAACGGATTGCAAATCTGGAAAATGTTCGTCGCGAATTCCTGAAAAACGAACGATTCGATATTACATACCGCATCTTTGTCAAGGATAAGATTCACTATCTCCAGGCTCATTTGGTGAAACCGTCCAAGACTCGTCCGGAGTTTGTGATGGGATTCAAGTTTATTGACGATGTCATGTCGGCGGAACTGGAAAAGCGCAAGGCGTTGAACGAACAGCGGATGGAACTTGTCCGCGCTTTGGACCAGGCGCGTATGGCTGACCGGGCGAAGTCTAAGTTCCTGTTCAATATGAGCCACGATATCCGCACGCCGATGAATGCGGTTCTTGGTTACGAGGCCCTGGCCAAGAAAACACTTTGGAACATGAACCTTTCCAAAGAAGAGACTGCCGTATTCGAACGCTACCTGAACAATATCCACAATGCGGGCGAATTGCTCCTGGACCTGATTAATTCAGTCTTGAATATGGCCCGTATCGAATCGGGCGTAGAAACTTTGAACGAAACGTCTGTGTATACGCTGGAAATGACGAACTGGATTGTAGCGACCTTTGAACAGGCTGCGCATCAGAAGAATATCCTTCTCCAGGTGTCCAGGAATTTCAAGAACCAGTATGTCTATGCGGACAAGGTAAAAATCCAGCAGATCTTGCTGAATGTGGTGAGCAACGCAATCAAGTTTACGCGTGAAAACGGCTTGGTGCGTATCTCGCTGAGGGACTACTCGCACGAGACTCCCGGCATGTGCAATGTCGAAATCGTGGTGGAAGATACTGGTGTTGGAATTTCTGAAGATTTCATGCCTCGCATTTTTGACGAGTTCGAACGCGAACAGACAGCCTTGACTCGCAACGTGGAAGGTACGGGGCTTGGGCTCTGCATCGTAAAAAAGCTAGTGGACCTGATGCAGGGGTCCGTAAAGGTGACGAGCCGTGTGGGCGAGGGGACTCGCGTCGTTTTGACACTTCCGCTTAAGACGATCAAAGAGGATTCCGTTGCCCCAAAGTCGAACCGTGACGTGCCCCATGTGAATTTGGCCGGAAAGCATGTTCTTTTGGTCGATGACGACCCGAAAACCTGCGAAATCGTGGGAGAAATGCTGAAGGATGCTGGCATGAGGGTCGTTTGTGTGGAATCGGGAACGGAGTGTGTCCAAAGGATTGATTATTCTGCGGTAGGCTCGTTCGATGTCATCTTGATGGACCTGCGTCTTCCCGGAATGGATGGATTTGAAACGGCTCGGAAGATTCGTAAGCTGGATAATCCACGGAATGCGAATATACCGATATTGGCCTTGACAGCCAATGTCTTTGATGAAGACCGCTTGCGTGCGAGCAGGGCGGGAATGAAAGGACTGATTGCCAAGCCGGTGACCTCGTCGGAACTGTTCGGTATGCTAGGTCAAGTACTGACTTAATTTGTCTTGGATGAATTTTATGAAGAAAACAACCTTGTCCCTTGTTTCGTTGATGTTGGCTTTCGCCGCGGTCCAGGCTCTTGCTGCCTCGCCGGTGGTCGGCCCCGAAAATGTGCGCAACTTGCGGCTTCTGGAAAATTCTCCGATGCTGTTCGAACTGCACCGGGTAACGACGGGGGAGGGCCGCCAGTTCTTTGCCTATCCGCAGCGTGATACGACTTTCCGCAAGAATTTCGTGAATTCCGAGGGAAAGGCCCTGCTTTATTACGATAGCGAACACGGAGCCTCTGTCTCGGGATATCGTGATTCCTGTACGTCGCAGGATTCTGTGTGCAATGCCGAACTCAAGAATCTCAATGTGCCGCGCATGGCTTTGGCGATGTCGCTGGTGGGCGGTATCGACTATCGTGGCGGCGAGGCGCTGAATGATACGATTCGGCCGGGTATTGACGGCGGCATTTACCTGCGCGGCTATGCGGATTCCGTCGACTTCGTCCTGGACGCCCGAATTTATGACGAAGGCCATTCGGCGAAGTATCCGAAGTCTTTCGATGGGGAATTTCTGGAAGTCCAGAAGGAAGAAAACAATTCGGGTATCGAATATACGAGCTATGCTCGCTACCGCGCCCATATTGCCCTGAACTACGACTGGGCGCGAATTGACTTTGGTCGCGACGTGATGCATTGGGGCCCGGGCTACTATAACAACTTGAGCCTGAACCAGTTTGCGCTCCCGTACAACATGCTTTCACTTGACATGAAGCTTGGACCCTTGCGTGTGATGTCTTTCTACGGGGACTTGCGCATCTATTCGAGCATGAGCGACAAGAACAAGGACGAAACCCGCAACATTTTCGGCCACCGCTATGAACTGGCCGCGGGCAATGCCACTTTCGGCATTAGCGAACTTCAGATTCAGTATGACAACCTGAAACCATGGCTTTTTGTTCCGGTGGTCCCCCTGTTCATGGAAAAGGGAAACTATTCCGAAAGTTCCAATAACGGATCGCTTTCGTTTGATTTCAACTACCGCCTGTTCCGTTCGCTCCGCGTCTATAGCGAATTCTTCTTGGATGATATGGAAAGTCCGGTGAGCCTCGTGAAAAACGACAACATCGAAGCTAAGTGGGCTTGGATGGCCGGTATGCATGGAGCCCATGATTTTAAGATCAATACCCATCTGCTGGAATCGGGTTTCATTGCGGAATATGCTCGCATCGAACCGTATGTCTATTCGCATTTCAAGCAGTATACGGCGCAGATGGAACATCTCGGTCGCCCGATCGGTAACCAGAACGGTCCCAATAGCCAGAGGGTTGACTTTACGGCCTACGGAAGGTTAGACCACCGTATTTTCGCCTCGCTTCGCAACAGCTGGTTCTGGAAGGGAACGGATTTCGGCAGCGCCGTGAACGACACGACTCCGAATCGAGACCACATGAAGCTTCCTAAGCATTTCTTGCGCGGCGCGAAGATGGAATATTCGCTTACGCCGTCGCTCAGCTACGAAGGTCAATACGTGTTCTTCCTGGGCGAGATTACCTTGTTTAACGATGAAAAGGTTTATTTGAGAACTGGATTCAAGTGGTAGTTTAATGTTGCTTATGGATCCCGTCACCACTTCGTGGTTCCAGGATGACGCAAAAGGAACAGTCTTTCTGGAACGCAGCGACGGAATCCGGGATGACGCAAAAGGAACGGTCATTCTGGAGCGCAGCGACGGAATCCGGGGTGACGCAAAAGGAACAGTCATTCTGGAGCGCAGCGACGGAATCCAGGATGACGCAAAAGGAACAGTCATTCTGGAGCGTAGCGACGGAATCCAGGAGGACGCAAAAGAAACAGTCATTCTGGAACGCAGCGACGGAATCCAGGACGACGCAGTTGGAAACTTATGAAACTTCCTGAGTTATTAGCTCCTGCGGGTGACCTGACCCGAATGAAGTATGCCTTTGCCTACGGTGCCGATGCCGTGTATGCGGGGCAACCCGCCTTTTCGCTCCGTGCCCGCGAAAACGGATTCAAGAATCTGGACGACCTGGCCGAAGGGATCGAATACGCCCACCGTCTCGGAAAAAAGTTCTACCTGACGAGTAACGTGATTCCGCGTAACGTCAAGGTCGAGGCATTTCAGAAGGCTTTGCTTGCAGCAATCGACCTAGGGCCCGATGCGTTGATCGTGGCCGACCCCGGTTTTGTGGGGTGGTTGCGCAAGGTGTGTCCCGAAGTCGAGATTCACCTGTCGGTACAGGCGAATACGACCAATTATTTGGCGGCGAAATTCTGGCAGGATCTCGGGGTGCGCCGTATCATATTGAGTCGCGAACTCCGCTTGTCCGAAGTGGTGGAAATCAAGGAACGCTGCCCGGACCTGGAACTTGAAGTTTTTGTACACGGTGCCGTGTGTATGTCGATGTCGGGCCGTTGCATGCTCAGCAACTGGGTGACCCGTCGCGATGCGAACCAGGGGGCCTGCGACAACAGCTGCCGAATGCCCTACCGCCTGTACGCCAATCCGGAACCGCAGAGCGAAAATTATCGCGAACACGAAGGTTCGTTCACCTTGCAACGCACGGACCGCCCGGAACTGGACCCCATCGCCTTGGATGAAGATGCCTGGGGTACCTATTTTATGAGTAGTCGTGACCTTTGCGCCATGGACGTCATCCCGGACTTGATGATGGCCGGACTCGATTCGTTTAAAATCGAAGGTCGCACCAAGTCGGTGTATTACTTGAGTCAGGTCGTGCGCGCTTACCGTATGGCGATTGATGCCTGCGCCGAACAGGCCGAGGCGGGGAAGCCGCTCGAGGTTTCGGCCGAAGCCCGCAGGGCGATTTCGTTCGTGGATGGCCGCGGCTTTATGACCGGCTTTATGAAAGGCCCGCTTCCGCAGAATTACGAGTCGACGCACGAAGATGCCGCGGGAGGTTGCGTTGTCGCGCAGGTCCTTTCTTACGACGAGGCGACCCGTGCGTGCCGCGTGAATGTCAAGAACCGTTTTTCCTTGGACGATTCTCTGGAACTGATGACTCCGGCGGGGCAGTTTTCTTGCGATGTGCTGTCGATGAAGGATTTTAAGGGCGGCGATACCGATACGCTCCACCCGGGGACGGAAGGCTGGATCTTCCTTTCTGAATCTGCTGGCGATATGTCAAAAAATGCTAATTTTTTCTTTTTTCTTAAGAAAAAACCTTAAAAATTAGATTTTTTTCATAAATTTGTGATATGGCTGTTGACGAAGCGACCAAAAAGCAGGATGAACTGGAACTTTATCAGATAGACGATAAAGCCATTCTGCCTTTTTTTGAAAGCCATATTGATGAATTGCGCAACTTTATCCAGGATCGCCGTTGCCAGAACCTTTCCCTGCTGGAATACCTAAAGCAGTTCATTCGCACCTACAAGCTGCCGTTCAATATGCAGCGATACATGTCGGTGCAGACGACCTACATCAAGCAGGTGTTGCAGGAACGCGTTCAGGACCGTCAGGGGGCCGTGAGCCACTGGATCCAGGAGCACGCCGGCCGTCACCGTAACCGCATGATTCAGTTGCAGTGCCTATATTTGGACCGCATCAAGGATTCCCTTTTGCCCGAAATCCAGAAGCTCCTGGAACGCCGCCTCGAGGCGCTTCATTCGAAGCTGGACGAATCCAAGTAATCGTAGTTTATATATTGTTGACGGGGCCTCTTCGAGGCCCTTTTTCTTTTGGGTGTATTTTATTCCTATCGCTAAATTGTTGTCTGTCAAGATTTTCTACGAAAAAATGCCGTTTTTTGTCAAAATTCGCCTATTATTTTTTTGTAAGAAGTTTAGAATAGTGCTTGTTTGAGCAAAAGTTTGCTTGATTTTTTGTCAAGAGATAGTTGAAAATTTTTCTGTTGATAAGTTGTGTTAAACATAGGGGTTGAGAATGGATTGGAGAGTGACTAAAGGCGTGATTTGTTTGTAGAGTTTTGGGAACAGCGGGGGATAAAAATAAAAATGGTCAAAACGGGCCAAAAAAGGCACTTTGGAAGATTTTTTTAAGAAAGTGAGTTTTTGTCGGGGAGCTTTATTTAACTTTCACCTTGCTTTTTAGATCATTGGTAGATTGTGACAAACACTGTTTCTTTGGTTGAACCTTCCGCCCGTCTCCAGGCAGTCCCTGTTTGGCAGCGCGTGCTTGACCTCCTTCGCGAGGAATGTAACGACTATTTTGGCCTCACCATCTTGGATGCGGCCGATTACGAAGGCTTTTTTGACGGATACGTGCAGATAGCCGTTCCCGACGAGTTGCGTGAAAACTGGATTCGTTCCCATTACGGCGACATTTTGAACAAGGCCCTGGCGCAGGTGCTGGGCTCGGAATATGTGGGTTACCGTATTCGTATCGTGGAACCGGAAAAACAGGCTTTGACTCCGAAGGCTGCTCCCGTTTTCCCGGTCGTTCCGCGCGTGGTCCAGAAGCCGCAGCCCAAGAAGGTGATTCGCCGCAAGCTTTCGCTGTATGCGGGCTATACGTTCGAAAACTTTGTCGAGGGAGACTGCAACTTTACCGCTTGCGAGGCTTGCAAGTCCGTTGCCGAAAATCCGGGTGATCCGGCGCTGAACCCGCTGTTTGTCTATGGCAAGTCGGGGCTCGGAAAGACGCACCTGTTGCAGGCGGTGGCCGCTCAGATTCAGAAGTCCAGGGCTCATACGCGTATCGTCTATTGTCACGCTTACGATTTCTTGCGTGACGCGACGGCCATGAGCAAGGCCCTGAAGTATAAGATAGGGAATGTCCGCGAACTCGCCGTGGCATTCCAGGAAAAGTATGAAAATTGCGATATCCTGTTGCTGGATGACGTGCAGTTGCTGGAATGTGGCGTAGGAACGCAGGAGCGACTCGCTATCCTGATCAAGCACCTCCGCGCGGCAGGCAAGCAGGTGGTGCTTTCTTGCGACAGGCATCCGTCCCAGTTCAACCGTCTTGCCGAAGGCGAAAAGAAGCCCGCCGGGCATTCCTCCATTCCGAGCATTTCGGCCAAGCTGCTTGCCCCGCTGGAATCTTGCGTGGCGGTCGGTATCGATGAGCCGGACTTGTCGACCCGCATGAAACTTATCCAGAAAAAGTCGATGAATATTCCGTTTGTCGACAAGGATCGCGAAGAAATTTGCAGGTTCCTTTCGATTCCGCGTCGTGAAAACGTGCGCGTGATTGAGGGTATGTTGAACGGCCTTTCTGCGATGAACCAGTTCTGCCAGGAAAATCTGGACTTGTGCGCCGTCAAGCGTCTGGTGGCTCCTTCAAGTGCGAACGGTATGCAGGAATTGACGATCAAGGGAATTGCCGAAGTGGTGGCGCTTGAGTTCGGCACCGATATGGTGGCGCTCGCGAGCAAGCGTCAGGATGCAGGTGTCTCGCTACCGCGCAAGGTGGCAATGTACCTTTGCCGCGAAATGACGACGGATTCCCACGAAAAAATCGGGATGCTTTTTAACCGCGATTACTCTTCTGTGATCGCCGCCGTCCGTTCACTGATCAAGCAGATGGATAAAGACGAGGCCCTTGCTCGCAAGGTCCAGGATATCCGCTATTTGCTGGAAGCCTAGCGATGATTGCTTTGGTGACGGGGGGCGCGGGCGTCGTAGGGAAGGCGCTTTGTCGGGAGCTATTGAGCCGCGATGTGTGTGTGCGGGTCCTGGTGCTTCCGGGCGATACCCAGGCTGGGTTTTTACCCGAAGGGGTGGAGGTCTTTTACGGGGATGTCTCGGATTACGATTCGATTCGTGCTGCGTTTAAGGGGGTGGATTTAGTCTATCACCTTGCCGCCATTCTCCTTTCGACAAAAAAGGGGGCGTTTGACCGTATCAATGCACAGGGGACGGCCAATGTGGTGCATGCCGCCCGCGAGGCAGGCGTTTCCCGACTGGTTTACGTATCGAGCATTTCGGTGACATATCCGGTTCTTACGGAATACGGTGCGAGCAAGCTTGCGGGGGAATCCGTGGTGAAGGAATCGGGGCTCCGGTGGACAATCGTGCGGCCGACCCTGGTCATCGGCGATGGTGGCGGTGTGGAATTCAACATGTTCGCTGCCTACGTGAAACGTTTCCCGGTATATTTCTTGCCGGGCGGGGGCAAGTGCCTCAAGCGTCCTGTTTGCAGCGAGGACCTGGTCAAGGGAATTGTCGCGGCGGGCCTCAATGAAGAAGCCTGTGGCAAGACTTATTCGCTGGCCGGTTCTACCATGATGAGCATGGCGCAGATGGCGCGGCTGATATTGCAATCGGCGGGAATGCGTCACTGGATGATTCCCTTGCCGTGGTGGATTGCAAACAGGCTTGCCGTGCTGAAAAGTTGGATCGGTGGTCGTCGCGTGACGGCGGAGCAGGCGCTTGCGGGGTTCCTGTACGATGCCGCCCCCGATATCGGCGAATCGATGCGCGATTTGGGGTATAATCCCGGCTGTCCGCTCGAAAAGGGGTGAAAATCTGTCGTTTAGCTCACAGATTTTGCTTTTTTCTTGATTTTTTGACGCTTTTTGTATATATTCGTGGAAAAAGAATTGTCTTGAAGGACGTGTTTTTATGAAAAAATCTTTTGGACTTGCGATTTGGCCCGCTGCAGTGGCTGCGACGATGATGTTTGCCGCCTGTGGCAGCGACGATAATTCTTCTAACGTTGAACGCGAAGAGGGCTCCAGCTCCAGTGTCGAGGCGACCTCCTCTTCTTCGGAGGAATCATCCTCTTCCGAAAAGCGCGAGGTTCCCGAAGGAACCCGTGCCGCTACTCTGGACGATTTGCAGAAGAATATGGCCCTGGGCAAGATGTTCGGGTCTGATATTTACCTTGCGACGGGTGCAAAACTCGGCGTATTTTCTATTTGGATTCCCGATACGGCGTGGATTGCAGTCCATTCGGAATTCAAGGACGGTGTCCTTGAATATGGAAAGTCGAACGGCTCGATCATGGCGACCGCTACGGCTGTCTCTGATTCATTGACGGCTTTCTTCGAAAAAGGTGGCAAGATTGAATTTGTCGTGAAGGGTGAAAAGCTCCAGTATTCCATTAACGGCGGTGATTATGCCGATGTCGAAAAGGCCGATGTGAAGACCTCTTCGAACTGGCTTTCCGATGGAACCAAGCTGCAGGGCGTAAGGCTTTCCTGCAAGAACGATGATGCAAAGCAGACCTATTCCTTCTACAAGGGACGCTATGTTGTCGAGGAATCGATAGGGGACTCTTCCTTCTGGTCGGCCGGTTTCTACGATATCCAGCGCAGCCACTTGCTGATGACGCCCGTGTTCTTTAATAAGTCTGCCTATTCGCTAGTTTCTGGCCAGGTGAGTAGCGACTTCAACTTGTCGATGGATACCGGCGCAGAAATCAAGTGCGAAAAGACGACTTTCAAGTTCGACGAGGTGGATCGTGACAGCATCGCGAAGGAATGGGTTGCCGATGCGGATGGCGTTGACTGGACCATGAAACTCAAGACGTCGGGAGAATATGCTCTTGACGCGGCGAAGGGCAAGAACTCCGAGGATGTCCGTTCCGGAAAGTGGGATATCTACGGAGACATTCTCTTTTTGAAGAATTCCAGTTGCCAATCTCCGTCGAAATGCGCCAAGTCCGTGAAGGGCGCTGTTGAAGGTTTTGATCCGCAGAAGGGTTTCACCTACCAGCATGACGACAGCAGCACGCCGGTCATGCCGAAGGACTGGACGCTCCCGCAGTACGAATAAGTGCTGAAAAGCGGGTTGATCCCGGATAAATTTCAAAAAAAGACGCGTGTAATTGGAAAAATTACACGCGTTAATTGTTTTACGCTTTGAACCCGAATTTCTAAATCCTAAATCCGAACTCTGAAATCTGAAATCCGAATTCCGAAATCTGAATTCCGAAATTACTTCCCGTGATGCTTGTCGTGGTTGGGGCAGCCGCAGCCGCCATTGCCGTCGCAGTTTTCCTTGTGGCCGTGGCCACCGCATTCATGGCCTTCGCCGCCACATTCGCATTCGTGGCCTTCTTCGCCGCACTTGCATTCGTGATCGCCTTCACCCTTGCCTCCGCAGCATCCTTCGCCGTCTCCCTTGCCGCCACAGCAGCAGTGGTGACCTTGCGGATTGAGTTCTTCTTCGGTGGCTTCGCGCACAGAAACCACTTCGATGGCGAAGTTCAGGTTCTGGCCGGCGAGTTCGTGGTTCGCGTCGATGACGGCGGACTTTTCGCTTACGGACTTGACACGGATGGGCATCGGGCCGGCGGGCGTCTGGGCATAGAACATCATGCCTTCAACAACCTTGTCGACACCCTGGAAAACGTCCAGCGGGACTTCCTGCGTCATTTCTTCGTTGTATTCGCCGTAGCCTTCGGAGGGGATCACCTTGACGTCGAACTTGTCGCCCACGTCGTGGCCGACCATCGCCTTTTCGAGACCTACGACGATCATGTGGGCGCCCTGGATGTACTGCAGCGGTTCGCGGCCTTCGGAGGAATCGATGACCTTGCCTTCGTCGGAGGTCAAGGTGTAGTGCATCTGGACAACGGTCTTGTCGGCAATTTTCATGGGTAATCCTTTGGGGTTGCGCGGAATGTCCGCATAGGTACTGGATGCGCAAATATAGCAAAAAACTATTGCTTCTCGGTATTATTTTTTGCTTCGGGCGAGGGGATGAGTCGCACGCTGTAATTGCTTTCCATCCTTTTCGGCATGGTTGGCGGAAGTTTCTTTCCGAACCCCTGGAATTTCAGTCGGTTTTCGCTGATTCCCTTGTGGACCAGGTAATTGTAGATGGCCTCGGCGCGCTCACTGGAAACCTTGTCGGGGTCCCCGGTCGAAATGTCGCTTGCGCTGCATTGGATTTCGAGAGCCATGGGGTTCTTCGCATGATGTAGACGATGTCGTTCAAAGCCGTGTAGCTGGAATTGAGTAGGGTGGAATCGGCTCCCTTGAAGCGGATGCGCATGGCGATGTAGTTGAAATTCAGTTTGCCGTTCAGGGGGCAACCCTGGTTGTTCACGGCGACATTCGGGAAGGTACCGGGGCACATGTCGTTCCAGTCGGCAATTCCGTCCATGTCGTTGTCCTGCGGGCAGCCTAAGCTGTCGATGGGGGCGCCTTCGGGGGTGCCCGGGCACTTGTCGTCTTCGTCGAAGATGCCGTCGTTATCCTGATCGATGCGACACCCTTGCTTGTTGACGGTGACTCCAGCCGGGGTTTCGGGGCAAAGGTCCTTGGAATCGGCAACACCGTCCATGTCGCTGTCTATGGGGCATCCGAGCGAGTCCACTTTTTCGCCGAGGATGGTGTTCGGGCACTTGTCAAGTTCGTCGGGGACGGCGTCTCCGTCGAAATCGAGGGGGCAGCCGACTCGGTCAACCGAAATTCCTTCGGGCGTATTGGGGCATTGGTCCTGGATGTTGGGGACACCGTCGTGGTCCTGGTCCAGGGGGCATCCGTCGCTTCCGACCCTTTCGTGTGAAGGCGTGTGGGCACAGTGGTCGTTGTTGTCGTCGATTCCGTCGCCATCGGTGTCACGGGTGCAGCCGTTGGTGTCCACGGCGAAGCCTTCCGGGGTGTTGGAACAATTGTCCAGGTAGTCAAAAACTCCGTCGTGGTCTGTGTCGAGTGGGCATCCGTTATAGTCTACGACCAGGCCGACAGGGGTTCCGGGGCAAACATCGACGATGTTCAGGACGCCATCCTGGTCTTCGTCTACGGGGCATCCGCGTTCGTTGACCTTGAGAATTTTTCCGGTGTTCGGGCACATGTCCTTGCGGTCGATGACACCGTCCTGATCGTCGTCGTCCCAGCTGAAATCAAGCGTCTTGCTGAAGGTGACGGCGATTGTCAGGTTCGGGGAACCCGATTGCGTATAGTAGATGGGCTCGTCGCTGGACATCAGAGTGACGGGGAGCCCTTCTTCGATTTTCTTCTTTCTAAAGTAGCCGAGTCCGATGTCCCCCGAAATAGTCAGGTTGCTTTCGTAGGGGAGATGTATCCGGAGTCCGGGGGTAAGGCGGAAAGGACTGCTCAAGAAATTGTTTTCGGCGTGAGTGGTGTGTAGGGGCGCTTCTCCGGAGACCTCGAAAATGGGACTTATCATCATGTTTGGGAAAAAGTTGAACCCGGTTCCCCAGATGATATAGTTCTCGTTTTCTTCGATGGTCTTCAAGATGCCTACATAGGCGTTGTAGGTGATGTAGTTCCGAAAATCGAGGGTGAAGTACACATTACCTTCGACGGCCCAGCTGCCGGCGGTATAGGCATAGGCTTTCCCGTCGCGTCCGACATACCAGCGGTGCCTTGGGCGGAATCCTTTGTCCTTTGAACCGGTCGGTGCAAAAATTTCGCCGCTCAGGCCGAAATGGAACCAGTCATTGATGGGGATATGCCCCTTGGCCAAAATCTGGAGGTCGCCGAGGGCGAGTCCCTTCAGGTCTTGTTCGTGGATATCTCCTTCGTAGTGGAAAGGTAATGTGACGCCAATTTCCAGGTTGTCAAAAATTCCAAAACCGACAAATAGATTTTCGTCGTTAGAAGGAGAACCTTTATCGAGTTCGATTTGGTTGCCCTTGTTGTCGGTGTAGTAGCCTTCGATACTGTGGGCCTGTCCGTCATTGACGATTTCGAAACTGCCCGATATAAAAAGGTTGCCTTGCGGAAGAGTCTTGGCTGAAGGCGCATGGATGCCGCTCGCAGACCTCGCAATTCCCACCTGGGCGGAGGCGGCGATAGAGAGGAGGAGCAATGCGGCAAAAAGTTTTTTCATACGCTGTGGTATAATATAGTTAATAGTTTTAGGTGACTAATTACTATATTTCCCCTATAATGAATCAGGATCAAGAAAAAGAAGAATTGCCTTCCTGGCACCGTAAGACGCAAAAGGCGTGCCGCATTAACCGGATTATCATTATTTTGCAGATGGTGGCCGCGTTCGTGCTGGCGGGTGTCATTTGGTTTGGCGTTGAGCGTGTTGTCGGAAACTAGTCCATAATGAAATTTTTTATTCCAGCGATATTGTTTGCCCTGATTCTTGCGGGGTGTGCGAGCAAGCCGGCCGAGGTTTCTCCCGCCGTGGAACCCGTGGCGATGGAACAGGAACCGATTTCGTTTTCGGAAAGGGCTTTGAAGGAAAAGGTATCGGATTCGCTGTCGGTACGTCCGTCGTGGACCTATTACCAGTACGCCTTGCAGGCAATGGAAAACCAGGAATGGCTTTTGGCAAGGCATTACCTAGATGAGTCCTTGCGTCAGCTAGTTGCCGAAAAGTACGATTCCACTTACAGGAACGTGAGCGACCACGAGGATTCCCTTTACCGGGTCACGATGCCGATCCGTATTGTGCTGGCCCTGGACGAAGTTTACCCGAACGTAGCCGAACTCGGTGAAAATGCCGAGAATTACCTGCGCAATGATGTTTCTATCGAGGGTATTGACGCTCTCGACGAAAGTGCGGCGGATAGTGCCGCCCTGCAGGTGATTGAAAGTTTTCTCGATACGCTGGACGTGTCGCAGTTTACGCTCCCGGTGCAGTTCAACGAACGCGTGCTGCAGGAAATTTTTTACATGACGAATGCGGCCCGTAGCTTTACGGCTGGTTCGTTGAATCGAAAGACGGCTTACGATTCGTTGATTTATGCCCAGCTCGATGCGGCGAAAATGCCGCGCGACTTGATTTACCTTGCGTTGGTCGAATCGGGTTTCAAGGTAAAGGCGTACAGCCGCGCGAAGGCTTCTGGCATGTGGCAGTTTATTCCCGAGACGGGCAAACGCTACGGGCTCGAGGTGGACTACTGGGTGGATATGCGCCGCAATCCGGAGCTGGCGACGATGGCGGCCCTCAAGTATCTGAACCGTCTGCACGGTGAATTCAACGATTGGCTGCTGGCGATGGCCGCTTATAACTGCGGCGAGGGCCGCGTGCGTAGGCTTGTCCGCGAAATGCAGGAAGATACTACCCGCGATTCCACCCTTCCGATTACCTACTGGGACTTAGAACTTCCGAAGGAAACCATGCGCTATGTGCCGCGAATTCTAGCGGCGATGGTCATCGGGCATTATCCGGAACAGTACGAAATGACGGTCGAGAGAACGTACCGGCCCGATTTCGACACGGTGACAGTTTTCGATTCCTTTCCGCTCGAAGAAGTCGCAAAGCTCTTGAAGGTCAGCGAAGATACGCTCCGCAGCTTGAACATGGAACTGGTCAAGTGGTGTACTCCGCCGAACAGGGATTCCTACCTGTTGCGTTTGCCGGTGGGAACGCGATCCGCATTTGTCGAAGGCTACGACAAGATGGAAAAGAATAACTTCTCGAGCTGGCATCACCATAAAGTCCGCAAGGGCGAAAGCCTCGGCGTTATCGCCCGACAGTACGGCATCAAGGTCTCGGAACTGCAACAGGCGAACGATATGAAGGGTAGCCGCATCCGCGCCGGACAGTCTTTGCTGATTCCGATCAAGGTGACTCCCAAGGCGAAATCGAATGTAGGTAAGAAACCGGAAAAGGTGCGTACCTATGTCGTAAAATTAGGTGACAACCTGGCTTCGGTCGCGCGTAAGTTCGGCGTCTCGCAAGAAAGCCTTCGCACCTGGAATTCTATGGATGCGGCCGCATTTGTGAATGCGGGGGACACCTTGTTTGTCTCTAAACCGGAACTGAAACCCGCTGCCGAAGTTTCTCGTCCGAAACTTTCGAAGGGTGAAAAGTACGTGGTTCAGGAAGGCGACAATTTCGCCTCTATCGCCAAGGCCTACGATGTCCCTGTCGTGCTGCTGATGCAGGAAAACCAGGGATTTTCTCGCCGCCTGACCGTGGGGGATTCCTTGAAAATTCCTGAAATTGTTCGTAGTTCCAAGGCGACACTGAAAACGGCCAAGTCTGAATCAAAACCTTCAACCACCAAGGCCCCGAAGACTTCCAAGAATTCTACGGGAAAGGTGTCTGTCTATGTGGTTCAGTCCGGCGATAACCTGAGTGCCATTTCCCGCAAGTTCGGAACGACGGTTGCCAAGTTGCAGAGTCTGAACAATATGGGACAGTCCACTAATCTTAGTGTCGGGCAGCGCCTCAAGGTGAGTGGCGAACCCGAAGCCGATTTCAAGATTCACACCGTCAAAAAAGGCGAGGGTCTGTGGGACATCGCTCGCCAGTATAATGTGACTATTGAAGAGATCGTGAAGTGGAATGGACTGAACGATACCAAGCTGAAGGTCGGGGAACGCCTGAAAATTAAGCGCTAGAACAGCGTGATTCCAAGCGAAACGTAAGGCACGAAGTAAGTGTCGAAGTCCAGCATGAATTCGTCATCGTCCTTGTTGTCACCGGTTTTCCGCTCAAAGTAGGTGTGGAAGTATTCATGGCTGTTGCGGAATCCTGCCGAAAGGAAGAATCCGTGAAGTGCCGTGCGAATGCCTGCACCGTAGGCGTAGCCGTAAAGCACCGGAGACAGGAACTGTGTGTCGTCGGTAAAGAAGGTCTTGCCGAACAGGGCTCCGCCGAAGGCGTAGAGCTTGAGCATAAACTGATGGTTATAGCTCATAACGAGCGGAAGCGCAAAGTCAAAACCCAGCTGGAACAGCGCCGTGTGGATCTGATGGCGCCCGTCGATGTCGGAACTGCCGTAGGGGGCTTCGATGAGATCTTCCGTGAGGGCTTCGATGTCAGCCTCAACTTTGTCGCGGTTGCGCGGATGGTGGCTGATGCCCAGGTACTGGTAACCGGCCATTAGGTAGATGTCGAACCATTCGGTGAGCGGAAGGCTGCCCGATGCACCGTAGATGTAGGAATTGTCTATCGAAATGTCGTAATCCAGACCGTGGATTTTGTAGTCGTAGGTGACATTTTTCATCTTGACGTTGCCGAATTCCACGTAAGGGCCGAATGAACCTCGGTCTTCATATTTCATGTGTTCGCTTTTTTCGGCTGCGGCCATGGTCGTATCGACGACGAGTCGGTCCGCAAATGCCGCCCCGGTCATGAACATAATAAATGTTACAAAAAACTTATTCATACGAAATAAATGTAGTCTTTTTTGTAGGTGGCGTCATTCATGGGGAGCATATACAAACGAAAAGTTTAGCTACATTTTTCGCATGCGCTTATTGTCAAAGATTCTACTGCTCGGTGTAGCCCTTTCGGGTTTCGTGTTTGCCGATGCGATTAATCCGTCGGATCTCTCAAAGGGGGGCGCGGTGGCCCGTGACCAGCAGCTTTCCGAAATTCGCGATATAATGCGCGGTGGCCGTGGGGGTTACCTGGATATCGGTTTCCACTATTTGCCGTTCCGCACGCAGACCCCGCTCCAGAGTGAATACGGTAAGCACGATGGTTATGCGTTTAGGCATCATGCGGCGGTTTTCGGCTCGGGCGAGGTGGCTCCCGAGAAACATCTGGGGATGCTTTTGTGGCTGGAACGATCGGGTTGGGATGGCGAGGATTTTTTCTTCGTCCCGCAGTACAATGATTTTTCTATCCAACGGTCGATTGCGACTTGGGGTTTCTCGTTTACGGATTCCAAAACGGACTGGACGCTGGCTTTGGGTATGCAGCACCAGAATGTGGAACATGTAGGCAAGGTCTACCCGCACGAAAACGATTCGCTGCTTTACAGCTGGGCCCACTTGCGCTTTGGCAAGGCGAGTGCGCAGGCGAATTTTTACAAGACGGATTGGCGTCTTTTCCGCTTCTCGCTCGACTTGGAGAGCCGCGCCGTATACGGGGGCCGTTCTTCGGGACTGTTGACTTACTTGCCGAATGTATCTTTGGCGATGTATAATGCCGATGATGAATCTGATGTGGACTCGATGCGTGTGACTTGGGAACAGAACCTTTACGGCCAACAACTTTATGCGGAAGTTTCCTATGACTTGTCCGACGCGGGGTTCCATAGCGCGGCGCTTAAGTTTTATCCGGATCCGTCGCGTATGATCGGTTTCGAGGCAACCTGCCTGCGTAGGCATTTGTATAGCGGCTCCGAAGATTTCCTCTGGGGCGGTGCCATTGACTTGCTGTTTGTGCGTTTTGCCTATAATGCGGCCTACGACTATGAACATTTGTTTGGAACCAAGGGAACCTTTGTCGCCGAAATCAAGTTCAACCTGGCGACTGTCGACGGACTCCTGTTCAATCGCGGTGGAGCCAGGAGCGCTCCTCTCGAAACGAATGTCATCAAGATGGACCAGTCTTCGAAACACAGCGAAATTACGCCGCTGAATGCCGATAAGTCGGGAGCGACCAAGACCATCGAGGCGAAGGGAATCCGCTATGAAAAGTCGAATTCCGCTTCGAACGGAGGCGCAGTTGGTAGCCCTGCTAGCACGGAGGGTGGCAAGTGATGAAAAAGAGGTTTGGAAATTTATTTGTAATTGCCGCGGTCTTGGCGTGTGCTTTTTCGCTCACGGGTTGCCTGAGCCATTTGTTCGTCGATTCGACGACTAGGCTTCAGGTGGAAAATAAGACGGATTGGTATGTTGTCGGCTTCGGAATTCTTTCCGACGATGGCTCGTATTGGCCATGGGTGAAAGACACGATCGCCCCCGGTGAAAAGAGCCGCGTTTACGAAGAAGATTTCGTGGGCTCGTTCCATGTCCGTCTGCAGTTGGAAAAGGGGACGTGTTATGAGCCGGTTGCAGAAACCAAAGGTGCTTGCACGGGGGACTGTGTCCGTAACTGCTCCGTGACTTCGACGGAAGAATCTTTCTCGGTGGATTTTGACGGCGGCAGCTACTACATGGTGGTGAAAGAAGAAAAAGGCGAAATTAAGCTGGAATTCCGTTAGCAGGTCGTCTTCGACGAACGGGGTTCGCCTGAGTTGCAGGATTCTGCTGTCAAAATAAGTGCTGGATTCCGTCACTCGCTCCGCTCGCTCCAGAATGACGAAGGTGGAAACGTCGTCCTTGGCTAACGGGGTTCGCTTGAGTTGCAGGATTCTGCTGTCAAAATAAGTGCTGGATTCCGTCACTCGCTCTGCTCGCTCCAGAATGACGAGGGTGGAAACGTCGTCCTTGGCTAACGGGGTTCGCTTGAATTGCAGGATTCTGCTGTCAAAGTAAGTGCTGGATTCCGTCACTCGCTCCGCTCGCTCCAGAATGACGAGGGTGGAAACGTCGTCATTGGCTCATTCCTGGTGACGTAAGCCGTAGCGTCATCCTCGACCAACGGGAGGGGATCCATGCAGTTTCTAAAGCGAAGTTTGGGGAAAGCCATTCCATTTCCCTGAGTCTACTTTACTAAATTAAGTCCCAGTGCAGATTACAAAACTAAAGATTTTTGGCTTTAAGTCCTTTGCCCAGAGGACCGAAATCAACTTCCCCACGAAGGGTCTTACGGCCGTGGTGGGGCCGAACGGGTGCGGTAAGTCGAACATTACCGACGCTATCCGCTGGGTTCTGGGTGAACAGAAGGCTGCATCCCTCCGTATGAGCAAGATGCAGGACGTGATTTTTAGCGGTACCGAAGAACGTGCCGCCATGAGCCTTGCCGAAGTTTCCATTGTCATCGATAACAGCGACGGCACCCTGAATTCTGAATATTCCGAAGTGATTGTGACCCGCCGCGTGCACCGTGACGGTTCGGGCGAGTACCTGATCAACAACCAGGAATGCCGCCTGCGCGACGTGCATGCCTTGCTTTTTGACTCGGGTCTCGGTTCCAGTACCTATTCGCAGATGAACGCCGACATGATCAAGGCGGTTCTTTCTGACAAGGCCGACGACCGCCGCGTGCTGTTCGAAGAAGCCGCCGGCGTGAGCAAGTACAAGCAGCAGCGCAAGGAAACCCGCCGCCAGCTTGAACGCGTGCAGATGGATATGGAACGTGTGGAAGACAACCTGCGCAGCGTGCGCCGTTCCGTAAAACTGTACGAGACCCAGGCCGAAAAGGTCAACGAATTTAAGCGTCTCAGCAAGCGCCTGCGCGAACTGGACCTCTCGGTCAGTATCGACAAGTTCGAGGACATGAAAGAGGGGCTTGCTACCCTCGATACCGCGACCCGCCGTCTGAACCACGATGTGGAGAATTCGAAGACCAACGCCACGGTACTTCAGACAAAGATTGACGAAAAGAAGCTGTTGATTGCCGAAGACGAAAACGCCTACCGCGACTTGGAACGCGAGGTGCATAAGGCGACCATCGAGCTCAACGACTTGAATAACAGCATGGGCCGCATTCGCGATACGATTTCGAACTTGGAAGCCGCGAACGAAAAGTCCCAGGAAGAAATTGACCGTAACACGGGCAAGGTGCAGGAACTCCTTTCTGAACGCGCCCGTTTGGAAGAAGAAAATGCGGTGCTCAGTTCCGACAGCGACGTGGACGAAATGAACGCGCTGCTGGAGCGTGAACGCGAAATTTTGCAGGTCATGCGCGACAAGGTGGATGACCTGCGTACCCAGTCAAGGGAACTTGCGAACGAACGCCTGCAGAAGACGAACCAGGTGAACTCCCTCAAGAGCCGTTTCGAGCGTATGGACGCCGAATCGGGCCTGTTGCAGGCGAACCTCGCCAAGTGGCGTAGCGAAATGGAACAGGTGCAGTCGCAGAAGGCGAGCGCCGAATCGGCCCTGGCAGATATTAACGCTGGCCTTGAAGCCGCCGATGCTGACCTGGAACGCCTCACGGAACAGCGCTCGACGCGCGAAGAGCGACTCGATGCCGAACGCGCCGACTTGCTCGAAGCCCAGAAGAAGCTGCAGGAACTGAAGAACGAGGTGGCAAGGCTCACCTCAAGAATTGACGTTTTACAGAGCGTTGCCAACGAGGGCACCGACGCTAGCCGCTGGCTCATGGAGCATAAGGCGGACCTGGTGGGCGGGCTCCTGTCGGAACGTATCGAAGCCGCTCCCGAATATGCCGCTCAAGTGGAGGCCGCCCTCGGTGACTTGATGGATGCCGTGGTCGTTGCTAGCGACGATGCTGCCATTGCCGCGGTGGATGCCATGAAGGGCGAAAACGTAGGCAAGGCGGTGCTCGCGCTGGTGGGTGCCGGTGCCGAACCCTACTCGGGCACGCTCCAGGGCGATGGCGTTGTAGGTTGCCTTAAAGATTACGTGACTGCCGACGAACAGATTGCAGGCTGGCTCAAGGCGCTGCTTTCTCGTTATTTTGTCGTAGATTCGCTCTCGACGGCGGTGCGCCTTGCGCGAGCCATGCGCGGCGAAGACCTCTGCTTTGTGGCGCCCGAAGGCATTGTGCGTACGAGCGGTCTGATGAGCAGCGGTACGGCAACGTCTGGAACGCTCAGCCGCAAGAACGAAATTGCCGAGGCGAACAGCCTGTTGGAAGGCGTGAACCTCGAAGTGGCCCAAGCCGAAGAAGAAATTGGCCGCTTGCAGGATTTGGTCGACGAAGACACGCAGATGCTTGCCTCGCTGGTCGACGAAATCCGCGAAAAAGAAGATATGAAGCGCGGCGGAAACGCCGGCATTTCGATCCAGAATAACATTATCGCCGGTTGCGACCGCAGACTTTCGCAGTTGCAGGGCGAAATGCAGAACGCCGAATCCAAGATTCAGGCGGCAGAAGCCTCTAAGAACAGCGACCAGGAACTCATGGACGCCCAGGCTTCTCTCGAAAAGATCGAAGAAGAATATTCCCGCGTGAACGACGAACTTTCGGAACAGGATACGATGTTCCGCGAAAAAGAAGAAGACGTTCGCGAACTGGAGCGCAGCGCCCAGGACAAGACGGCAAAGCTCACGCAGAATACGAACCGCCTGAATTACATCGCCGAACAGGTGGAATTCCTGGAAAATGCAATTCAGGGCCGTAAGGCTGAAATTGAAAAGAACCAGGCCGCCATCCAGAAGAACGAGGAAGACGGCAGGGGTGTCGCTGACCAGGTGCAGAGCAAGGATTCAGCCTTGCGCGAACTCGAAAACCAGCGCGATTTGGCCCGTGAAAAGTACGAACTTGTCTCGGGCGACCTCGAAGAATGGCGCAGCGAAGTCAACCGTCTCCGCGACGACATGATCGAGAAGATGAAGGAATTGAACGATGTGGGCCGCAGGCAGGAAGCCTTGCAGGCAAACCTCGACCGCCTCACCGAACGCATCACCAACGAATACAGCGTGGACCTTGCGAACCCCGACGACATCGAGCGCGTGGAATATAGCCAGCCCGAAGCCGACCGTGAAATTCGCGAACTCCGCGGAAAGATCAAGGAACTGGGCCCCATCAACGTGAACGTGATGGAAGACTACGAAGACGAAAAGAAACGTCTGTTGGAAGTGGAAGCGCAGTTCGACGATCTGGACCGTGCCCGCGCCTCGCTTGACCGCACCATCACCAAGCTCGACGACATTGCCCGCAACCGTTACCTCGATACGTTTGCCCGCATCCAGAAGAACTTCCAGTTCGTGTTCAGCAAGCTGTTCCTGAACGGCGAAACCAAGATGAGCCTTGTCGAGAAGGTGGACGAAATGGGCAAGCCCATGGATATCCTCGACGCCGACATCGAAATCAACGTGCGCCCCACGGGTAAGAAGATGCGCGGTATCAAGGCGCTTTCCGGTGGTGAACACGCCCTGACTGCAACGGCCTTGCTGTTTGCCATTTACATGGAAAAGCCGTCGCCGTACTGCGTGCTGGACGAAGTCGACGGCCCGCTCGATGACGCTAACGTGGGCCGCTTCATGGCGCTGCTCCGCGAATTCAGCAAGCAGACCTTGTTCATCGTGGTGACGCATAACAAGCGTACCATGGCCGAAGCCGACATGCTCTACGGCGTGACGCAGGAAATCAAGGGTATTTCTCGCATTGCCAGCGTGCAGCTCGCCGACGCGACTAAATTTGCAATTTAATCTTTTGCTCGGTTCGTCCGAGCTTTTCTCTTATAAAAAACATCCCCGCATTTGCGGGGATGTTTTCATGTTCTAGTACAAATTCTATTCGCGGGTCTGGCAGCCTTCATTGATAAGGATCCATTTCTTGGAACTTTCGCAATAAGAATAAACGTCAAATTCAAATACGCAGAGCCCTTCATGATTCGGGCTAAACGCTTCGCAATATTCTTCCGCAGTTTCTGCTTTCTTATAACCTTGTTCTGTATTTACGTAGTATTCCGTTTGTTCGTAATACTTAAGAGAAGGATCGTCTATATTACCTTCATGTTTGACAAATTCACAGGCGGAACCTGTAGAATGGTCTTCGCAATATACTGCCACAGATTGCCACGCGCTATCCAATTTGACGAAAGACTCGGTACCGACATGGCAGATTTTCTTGTCGGTATCCGTTTTGCATTCTATCTCATCCGATTCGCCACAGTGAGACATTCTAGAAGAACTAGTCGGATTGTCAAGATACCCGCCATATGTCAAATTTTCACCTTTATTTTCGCAGTACTCATCAAAAATAATCCACTGATACATGAATGATTCATCCTTGTACGCACAGACATAGGTTGCGCTTTCTTTGGTAACAGTTGCATCTTCGTTATCGCTGTAGCAAATCTGGTCGAGAGCAATGTCTGTGGAGGCGTCAACCCACTTACCATTATTTCTTTCGACTCCTTTAGCTATAGAGCACTTGAAACTGTGGCTTTCACCATCCGTGAGGGTTTCGCTCTTAATGTCTGCAATGTTTTTAGTATTACCTCTATCGGTATCGCAATTATCAAACTTGGCGTTAAGGTACTCATTTTCATTAATTTCTTTCCAATCTGTGGAGGAAGAACTTACGGGGATTCCTTCTGCGTTACCATTATTAAGACATCCATAGTATGCGTCACCGACTATAGCGACATCTTTTATTCGATTTCTTGTGCAAATTCCAAGCGTTGCGTTTTCATCCAAATCGCTTGCTTTAACCCAAGAGTATCCGCTGGAAAAACCTCCAGAAATGTAGTTACACTTGTATTTTTCCCCTCCGTAAACTGCTACTTCGGTTTGATTCTTCATCTTATCTTCATCGCATTTGCCATAGATATCCTCAAGGGTAAGTTCACGCCATTCATGGATATGGTTACCGTCGTTGTCTGTATATTCAGAATTTTCTTCACAAACATATTCATAACCGGATGCAGTAACCACTTTTTCATTGACATAGCCATAATGGCAAGCTTTACCTAAATACGAGTCATCCCAACCAGCAGCGATCCATTCGTATTTTTTTTCGTTATCAAGGTAATCACACTTATAATGTTCGGAACCATTTTCTTCCTTGACGATTCCCTTTCCCATCACGGTTTTTGTACATGTACTATATTTCTCATCCAACTCATTTTTCACTCTCCATTGGGAGCCATCGCATACAAAGGTATTTTTGCTTGTAGTCGTGGCAAGTTTCGCATTCTTGGTGTCGAACAGCTTTTCTTCGCCAGCGTTGTCGACATCGCACACACCGAGGTAAAGTTTGGAATTCGGATTGTTAGCCTGTTCTTCCGGGGTCATGCCGTCCTGTTCAGAATATTCTCCGGAAGAACTCGAAGAACTAGGATCACCAGGCACAAGTCCAAGATTATTGCAAGCAGTAGAATCAGGCAGATTACATTTCTCTCTGACACACTCATACTCTTGAATTTCCCCGTCAAAGAATGCCGATCCCTTATCGCCTTCACTACGGCCCAAGCATACATTGTCAGTATATTGCCAGCCGCAGTTTCCATTGTCGCATACACAAACGGCATTATCATCAAGACCATCAAAGCTATAGAAGAAGGTCGAATTAACTGCGTTTTCATCGCAATCTTTTTCCACCGTTGCAACACCTACAGCCCAAAGTGTTACAGGATACCAAACTTGTTCGTTTTCGATATATTCAAAGTAATGGAAATATCCCCCTTTGACATCAGACTTATACACCTTGCTGCTATAGCCAGACGGATCATTGAAAACCTTTGCGTCTTCGACTTTAAGCTTATAGGCTTCCACAAATCCATTCTGCAAAATCTTGTAATAGACGGCATCCGTACCACTCCAGACATTCGTTTCAGCAGTAGAGTCGCCATGCTGCATTTGGTTCCACTTGAAGAAGTTCGCGTCGATAAGCAAAGCGAGGTAGTCTACAAAGAACATGCTGTGTTCCTTGCCTGCGTAAGTCGTATTGACGGCGGTGTTAAAGTTGCCGTTTTCGGCAAAGACATTGCGGAAAGCGTTATAGACCGGGTTAAAGCCCGGAGTCTTGTCCTTTTGGTCAATGAGGGCCATCACCCACACGATGCTGTTGAAATTTTCGGCCAGGCCAATCTGATCGGGGGCATAATGTTCGAAAGACGGATATTCTTCGCTGTTTTCCAAATAAAGGGCACCGGCAAGTTCCTTGTTTGCCTGCTCGTTTGCAACACCAAAACCATTACCATCGTCAACCAACTTCTTTACGCGGGCTGCCTTGTAGTCGGTCAAGAAGTCGATGACAACCGTATCGGAAGCATCGGACAAGTCTGCATAGGCGTTGTAAATGACATCCGTTGCGTTCGAGCCAAATCCGCCAAAGGCGCCGAAAGCGTTGTTGGTCAAGTTCAGCTTGACGCGGAGCTTCACAACCGGGGTAGTAAGGTTCGTGATGTCGAGATCCCCTTCGAGGCGTGCGACCTTGTATTCCACCGTCTTTTCGTTAGTTTCTTCGATTGTCACAAAGGATTTATTGGCAGAGGCGAACAAGTCCTGCATAAACACCTTGCCGCTCGGGGCGAACTTTTCGTCAAGGTCCGTCACGGTAAGTTCTGCATTATCGCCACCCTTGAGGTTTTTCCAGATTTCTTCATAGATGTCGTCAGTTTTTGTTTCCTTACTGGCCTGCACCGGGAAACGCACGACAACATGCTTCCTGTACACCTTGGCGAGGTTCTCGTTCACGGGCGTGAACGGAATTTCCATCTTGGTTTCGGCTTCGCCACACTTGATTGTCACGGTGATGATAGCCGTTTCGTCGTTGCGTTCCGTATTGACGATGGCGCAAGACCTATCTTCAAGTTCTGCATTCCAGCTGCTGTAGGCGTCGTTGAACCTGTTGTCGATATCTTCGCCGAACTTGTCCGTTGCAGAGCTCAGGTTCTTGAGGGCGTCATCGATGTCCTTCTGGTTCTTGGCAGAAGCGCTGCTCAACCCCTTCAAAGCGTTTTCGATATCCTTTTGGTTCATAGCAGAAGCGGAACTCAAGTACTTGAGGGCTTCGTCAACATCCTTTTGGCTTTTGCTGGAGAAGGCGCTCAAGGCGTCCTTAATGGATTTGTTGATGGCTGCGGTATCAACGCTTACTCCGTCTTTACCGTCCTTGCCGTCGACTCCGTCCTTACCATCGGTACCGTCCTTGCCGTCGACTCCGTCTTTACCGTCGTCGCCGTCCTTGCCGTTGATGCCGTCCTTACCGTCGTCACTGTCCTTGCCGTTATTGATAATTCCGATGGTATCACCGTCGCAAACAATGGCAAAGCCGGACTTGTCTTTCAGTTCCTTGGATTCGCAACGATACTGGATGGCTTCTTGGTCGCTCATGGCGACCCATTCGCCTTCGGAACAGATGTACATCGTGGCTTCGGGCTTCACGAAGCTCATAGAGCCTTCGGTTTTGTCGTTACAGTCCTCGGGGTTCAGTTCTGTTACGAGATTGAGATTTTCGTTGGAAGCGATTTCTTCGTTGCTACAAGATATAGCGCAGATTGTGAATGCTGCACACATTGCAGCCGTTGAAAGGCACTTGAAATTCACCTTATTCTCCTTTGTTCTGTTTTTTTTGCATACAAAGATAGAAAAGTTTGTTTTACATTTGTTGTTGATTTTTATTTTTTGAGAAAAAAGAAGTAGTCTGTTATCTTTAATAATGTTATTTCTATTTTATCGGTATTGAATATGGTTGATCGTGTGATTGCCTCTCTCAAGGGTTTTATTTTTGCAGCCCTTTCGGCTATTTGCTATGGCACGAATCCGCTGGGTGCGCTCCACTTGTATGCACAGAACTATTCGCCCGAGACGGTGCTTTTTTACCGATTCTTTACGGCGGCATTGTTGCTGATGGTCGTCATGCTTTCCAAGGGCTCGCACTTTAAAATTTCGTTTCGCGAGTTCCGTGCGCTTGTGGCGTTCGGCTTCTTGTTTGCCGCGAGTTCACTCACGTATTACGCCTCGTTCAAGTACATGGACGCAGGCCTTGCCTCGACGCTCTTGTTCCTTTATCCGCTCGAAGTCTCGGTGCTCATGGCGGTTTTCTTCAAGGAAAAAATCAAGGTTTGGACGGTTGTTTCTATTGCGGTTTCTATGGTGGGCATAGCCCTCTTGTACCGCGGGGGAGATGGCGCAACGCTCAGTACGGTGGGGTGCCTGCTCGTGTTCCTGTCGTCCATCAGTTACGCCATTTACATAGTGATGGTAAATCGCGTCAACTTGCAGATGGGTTCGGTCAAGATGACTTTTTACGCCATCTGCTTTTGCATGTTCTTTTTGTTGCTTTACTCGGTGACGCTCGGTTCGGGCCTCCCGCCAGTGTTTACGCAGGCAAGTTCGTGGGGCTGGGGCTTTATGCTCGGCCTTGTGCCGACGGTGCTCTCGCTCATTTTCATGGTGAAGGCGGTGCGTATCGTGGGTTCTACGCCGACGGCGATATTGGGCGCTCTGGAGCCTGTGACCGCCGTGACGATTGGCGTGACTGTGTTTGCCGAAACTCTGACGACGCGCATTATGGCGGGCATCATCTTGATCCTTTGTTCCACCATTTTGATTGCCGTAAAGAAATAAACCGTTAGTTTACTATAATTACCGATATGCTTCGTTTGTTCTTGATTTTTTTGATGTTGGTTGTCTCTGTTTCGCTGACCTCGTGCGATAGTGGAACCTTGAATCCGTCTCTGGAGGGGTACGATCCCGATGGCAGGTGCAGTGCCGGGAAAAATCAGATTTTGCCAGAGGAAGAGTGGGACTCTTTGCAGGTCCGTTGCGATACGGTCTTTATTCGCGATACGGTGATTGTCTATGGCGATACCGTTTATGAAGATACGGTGGTTACAAAACATGACTATATCGGCTTCAAGTATTTTGACCGGTATACCGAGGACTACGATACGCTTGTGGGAATTCGCGTTGATGAACGTCCTGGGGCGTCTTATCGTTGTGGCCATCCTCCTGTTTATTGTGAACTGGATTCCTTGCAAAAAACATTTAGTTGCCAAACAGGCATAGGTTGTTATGGCGTCATGTATTCAACTGAACTCTCTCAATCACGAGTGGTGGCGTACCCGAATCCACCGATTGTTTATGTTCCTGAAGGGCATGTGATGGGTTCCATGTTGTGTAATCGTTCCGGTTACAAGTGTGTGCACGACCGGGTTTATCGCGATACGATGTATTTGCCGACACTCTATAAGGACGTTTACGATACGACCTTCCTGAATTATGGTCGTGATGCCTGGACGGACTATCTTCCGGCTGTCAATGCGCCCCCTTTCGATACTTCTGCATTCCGCAAGGCGCTCGATACGCTGGATACCCGAAAACCGATTTTTGGAATGGATTCCTTGTTTACGGGATACTTTATTACGGTAGAAGGCTTGCCTGAATGGGCGGAAAAAGGCCACCGGAGCCTTTGTACAAAACAAGGGGACAAGACCGTGTGTACAACAGCCGTTGTGGCGTCTCTTTTGGGCAGTTACCCGACTGCTTATGAAAGGGAGCCGTTCTTTCTCGAAAATAGGCTGGAATCGCCGCTCAAAAAAGATACCGTTATCACTTGGGTGTTACGGTACAATTATCTCGGAAGCTTAGGCCATCATGATTCGCTGACCGTAACGACCCTGTTTAAAGGTATGTGAGCGACGCGGCAATCTAATCTTGAACGGTATCGCTAAATTTTTTTACTACATTAGAATTATGCAGTGCACATGCTCCGTTTGCAACAAGGAATTTAACGACAAGGTCGGAATGTCACCGATGCAGAGTAATCTTGCCATTCGTTACCGTAATAAGGTCGGCAACATTTGTCCCGATTGTCAGGCGGAAATTGCCTCGACAAAGCGGGGCCGCTGGCGCCTGTTCTTCTGGAACTTGAAGGTCGCGCTCTATTGCTTGCGTTTCCTCTTGATTTTTGCAATCCCGTTTATTGCGCTAATCGTTGTCCTTGCGTTGTATGTTTTATAAGCTTAAGTCAACATCATCTACGACATTTTTTACTGATGTCATTCTCGACCGAAGGGAGGGAATCTATTTTAGAATGCCTATCTGGATTCTCCCCATTCGGGGATCATGCGCACTAAGGTTCCTGGTAACCAAGTGCTGTCCGTCGTCAGTCGCCTAAGGCTCCTTTCAAAATGACTATCGACTAACCACTAATCACTAACCACGGTCTATTATGGATTTTATTACACTTGCAAAAGAACGTTACAGCTGCCGCAAATTCAGCGACAAGGCTGTGGAACCCGAAAAACTCTCCCTCGTGCTTGAAGCGGGGCGCCTTTCTCCGACAGCCGTGAATGGCCAGCCGGTGACGGTGAAGGTACTCAAGTCCGAGACAGCCATTGCCAAGCTCCGCGGTATTACCCGCATGGCCTACAACGCCCCCGTGGTGCTCATGGTCTGCTACGACAAGGACAAGTGCTATTCTCCCGTGACTTACCACGACGATTTTGTGAGTGGCGACATGGATTCAAGCATCGTGACGACCTCGATGATGATGCAGGCCACCGACTTAGGTCTTGCGACCTTGTGGGCCCGTGGCTTCAACGCCTCTGAAATCGAACGCGCCTTCGACTTCCCGGCAAACCTGAAGCTTGCCTGCTTCTTGGATGTGGGCTACGCCGACCCCGCCGAAGGCGGCCCTTCGCCGCGCCACCCCGTGCGCAAGCCCATGAGCGAATTCGCAACAGAACTGTAAAAAACAAAGGCGGTCAAATGACCGCCTTTTGTATGAATTAGAATGTTTCGTTGATTGTAATTCCGCCTGTCAGGTAGCGGAGTACAAGCGTTTTTATTAAAGTTTGATAGTTTATTCCAAGGCGAGAAGCTTTTGCCTTCATGCCCTCGATGTCGTCGTCGTTCATACGAATCGTGATGTTGTGCGCAGTGCCCTTGATCGAGGCTTTGATTGCTTCCAGTTCTTCTTTCGGGACTGGCTTTGTGTCGCCGCGCTCAATAGCTTCCATCAGCGAACGTTCTTCGTCGTCTAACGGTTCATACTTTGAATCTGAGATTTCCATTTTCATACCTCCGCTGATAAACTCTGCTTGGAAAAGCCGTTTTAAGAAAGATTGTTCCATCCTGTTCAACAACAAATGGAACGCAATGTGCGTATCCGTTCACCAACACCACGAACATTTTCTGTCCTGGATGTCCTTCTTGGTTTGCGACTTCTTGAACATCGAATCGTTTCGCAATAATCTCTTGGCGAACATCTTCCATGTTGACACCATGTTTTTGCAAAACTCTTAGAGCCTTTTCCTCGTCAAACCTTACATTTGTATCTATAATATACATATATATCATTCTAAAGTCAATAACCTCAATTGCGATATATGCATAATTTTTTGGCGAAAAAGCCTGTCGCGGGCGAATAGAGACTGTCTCTATTCATATATATACACGCTTTTTTCTGGCGTTTGAATGCCATTTTCGATGTAAAAAGATGTTTGCTGAATGAGTTCCAAACGGCGACGAAGAAGCGGACGTCGTGGCAGTCATTCCAAAAAAGGCGGTCAATGACCGCCTCATTTTATTTCCAATGCATGGTCAGTTTGCGCTTGCATTGGGCGCAATCTGTCAGATATGAGTCGATGAGCGTCTGGTAAGGAATGCCGACTTCTTTCGCCATATTCTTGAAATATTCAATGGTACTTGAATTCAGACGAATCGTTATCTGTTTTTTCAATGCGGCTGCATAGGGATTTTTAACCGCCTTCATGCTCGCAAAATCATACTCCTTTCTCATAATCCGTCTCCTTTTCGTTCATTCCAATAGTATTGGAATTCTTTTTTCGTTGCCTTGCGAGCGCTGATGATTCGATTGACTATAATCTCGGCATCAAGAAGGTTTCGTTCCGTATAAACCACAATAAGAGTCCTAAGTTTTTCTGACAATCCAATCAGAATAGACCTATCCTCGTTTTTTGAATGTTCTACATCAAAGAAAACTCTAGCGTGTTCATCTTCAAAGCACGATTTGGCTTCTTCGAATGAAATTCCGTGTTTCTTTTGGTTTAGCGCATTCTTATGTTCGTCCCACTCGAATTCTACTTCCATGCAGAACCTCGCGGTATAATTATAATATAATTACATTTTTTACAAAATGCAACAGAATATATGTTCATGTTCTATTTTTTCTTCGGGAACGCCCCCGCGGGCGAATAGAGACTGTCCCTATCCATATATATACACGCTAATTTGGGGCGTTTGTGGGCAAATTTTGGTGTAAAAATATGTTTGCTGAATGAGTTCCAAACGGCGACGAAGAAGCGGACGTCGTAGCAGTCATTCCAAAAAAGGCGGTCAAATACCGCCTTTAAAATTATTAAGCCACTTGTTTTTTGCGAGTGGGCTTCGAAACAAATTTAGGTTCCATTTTATCAGCCTTTGCTTGTTCAAGGAACATATTGATTAATGTCTGGTATGGAATGTTTGTTTTTTCCGCCAGTTCCTTGAAATAAGCGAGAACCGATTCACTGATGTTTATACAAATCGTCTTCTTCAATTTTTTTGCATACGGGTTTTTGACTGCATTGCTGAAATCGTAGTTCTTCTTCATGGCAACCTCCTTTTCCAGTATTGTTCTGTTTCCTTTTTGTTTGCTTTTCGAGATGAAATGATTCGGATGATTTCGTTTTCTTCTGAACCTCGTTCGCAAAAACACACCAAAAGCGTATTCATCATCGAAGATATTCCCATTAGAATAAAACGTTCTTCTTCATCAGAATGTTTTTCATCCGCAAGCAAAAGAGCATTTTCGTCATAGAAAACTGTTTGAGCCTCTTCAAAAGTCACCTTGTGTTTGATAAAATTTGTTTTGGCTTTGTTTTCGTCCCATTCGAAAATCATATATGTGATATATATAATATATATACAAGCGAATTCCTTGTCAATAGCAAATATTTCCTTTTGAACAATATTGAGTTGCTTAAGGACTTTTTTAATTTTCCAATTGATTCGTGTGTATATAACGGTTTTAACGGATGAACCTCCGTTGGGCGAATAGAGACTACCCCTATTCATATATATACACGCTAGTTTAGGGCGTTTGTGGGCAAATTTTGGTGTAAAAATATGTTTGCGGTTTAAAACGAACAGCCATTTTCGTTGAGTTTGTTATATTTCGCAAAAAATTGGTGGGGCTTATTTGGAGGTCTTCTGTGAAGATTTTTTCATTGCGTCATTCTTGGCCTGTCATTCTCGAAGCGAAGCGTAGGGAATCCATACTTCTTGCCATGGCTCTTGTCTTTGTTGTATTTACTGCGTGCGACAGCGGCTCCAGCAGTGCCGACCCTGATCCGATTGCGGAAGTTTCGAGCAGTAGCGATGATGATGAAGTCTTCTCCTCGAGTTCCGTTACGGACAAAGGAACATCTTCCGGTGGCAGTTCGAGGTCCTCTAGTTCTGTAAGTGGCAAGAATAGTAGCTCCTCGGTGGTGAAGTCTAGTAGTTCTTTTTCTATTGTTGATTGGCATATACCTTGTGAAGGTGGATCTGGTATTTGGGAAATTGACGATGAAAAGTATGTATGTGAAGAAGGTTTTCTTGTCCCTTACATTCCGCCTTCTAGTAGTAGTTCTTCTAGTGCAAAGACTTATCCGTACAAGGATAAATTCAAAGTAGACAGTGTCTTTAACGAAGAGAAATCGTATGGTACATTCGAGGATCCGCGTGATGGGCAGGAATATAGAACCATCGTTATAAAAAAAAGTATGAACAGTTTGAAGTTTTTGCTCAAAATTTGAATT
This sequence comes from Fibrobacter sp. UWH4, assembly GCF_900142475.1. Lineage (NCBI taxonomy): Bacteria > Pseudomonadati > Fibrobacterota > Fibrobacteria > Fibrobacterales > Fibrobacteraceae > Fibrobacter > Fibrobacter sp. UWH4. The sequence continues at coordinate 323,425 of NZ_FRAY01000004.1, read as the reverse complement.
ATGGAACCCAGGTGACACTTGGAACCACTACTTTTGACGATAGTAAGGTCGAAAAGTTCTGCTATGACGATGATTCCTGGTATTGCGAACATTATTTTGGCGGGCTGTACTCTTGGAGCGAAACATTTGGACTCCCTAGGGCGTGTGATAGTGTGTGGACTGGAACGACGCCGAATTGCCCTGATTCTATTGCAAAGGGAATCGTTTATGATTCTGACTGGAATAAACTTCAAATCCAAGGTGTGTGCCCAGATGGCTGGCATGTGATGAACGAAACAGAATGGCGAGCCATGATTGGTGGCGAAGAATCTGCATATAGGGCAACGTCTAAAGCTTCGAATGGAAGTAATAGTAATGGTTTCTCTGCTTTGTTTGGTGGGGGGGGGTATGATGATGACGGTTGCAGATTTGATAACATCGGAAAATATGCTCAATTTTGGTTACCAAAGGAAACTGCTTATCATGGGGCTAGGGTAGCTTCGTTCGAAAAAAGTTCGTGGGACTATATTTCTTTTCGAAAAGTTTATGGCTTGTCCGTCCGTTGTGTAAAGAATTATACTTCTTTATACGTGGAATAATTCGATTTCTAAAAAATAAAAAAAAGGCTTTGGGGAAAAGCGTGCTAAGTGAGCGTCGCGACAAAACGCTTGCGTTTTGGCATGACCGAACGACGCCGCAGACGCCGTAGGCGTCAAAAGCCTTTTGGGAGTTATTATGTCAAAGAAGAACGCGGCGGCGAATGCCTGGCCGCTAAGCGGGCAGTAAAGGCCGAAGGCCGTAATGTGTCCGCGTGCGGAGCAGGCTGAGCCGGGGCGTTGCGGGGCGGCGAGCGCCCGCAGAGGGGGTGCTGGAAGACCCGGCTATGGATTGCTTCGTCGCTTTGCTCCTCGCAATGACGTATGCCGGGGCTGCAAGCAGGGGGATTCTTCCCCCCCCCCCCCTTTGGGTTTAAAAGTGTCTTTTTTACTATATGGCACTCCTTCGGAGTGCATATAGTATGGCTCGGCTATGCCAAAAACATAATGTTTTTGTCGCGGCACTCGCCTTTTGACGCCTATGGCGTCCGTGGCTTCGGTTCGGCAATATGGGCAAACAAGTTTGCCCATGCTGGGCTCACCTCGCACACTTTTTCTATATTTACGGCGGAAAATTTTAAAAAGGAATAAAAATGCGTTCTTTTAAATTTGTTTCTCGCGGTATTCTGACGGTCGCTCTGGCCGCCGGTATCGCTTCTGCTCAGTTGTTGAACTCCAAGAGCCTGGACGTGATCCGTGTCGAAAAGACCGGTATTTCTGCAGGTAAGATTGATAGCCTTGCCAAGATGCTCGGCGAACAGCAGTTCCGCGGCAAGAAGATTGATGACAAGACCATGACGCAGCTCCGTTATGCCGTGATTGACAACCTGGTAGGTCAGGAACTCATCAAGCTCGAAGCCAAGAAGATGGGGATCAAGGTGAACAAGGGCAAGGTCGACAGCTTGACCGCACTCTTCAAGGCCCAATTCCCGAGCGAAGACGCCTTCCAGAAGGAACTCAAGAAGTCGAATACCACCATGGCCCAGTTCCGTGAAAAGATTGAAGACCAGCTGAAGAGCGAAGCAATCCTCGAAAAGAAGGTTCCGTATCCGAAGGATCCGACCGAAAAGCAGAAGGAAGCTTTCTGGGAACTCAACAAGGGTAAGGTCCAGGTCAACGATTCCATTAGCGGTGCCCGCATCGTGATTTCTACCAAGGGCAAGTCCAAGCAGGAAATCGAAGATGCCAAGGACATGCTGAAGGGCCTCGCCGCCCAGGTGCGCAGCAAGAAGGCTACGTTTGCCCAGCTCGCCGCCATGTACAGCGACGACCAGACTGCCAAGAAGACCGGTGGCGTGATGACCAAGTTTGTCGCCAAGACCAAGGGTGATGCCTTCGTGAAGGCCGTGAACAAGATCAAGGTGGGCGAAATGACCGAACCGTATACCGACAAGGACGGCATCGCCATCTTCATGCTGACCGAACGCAACGACGGCAAGTACGAAAGCTACAAGCACCAGATCGACTACATCCTGCGTGTGCAGGCTGAACAGGACCGCCAGGCTCAGCTCAAGGCTTACCTCGATGGCCTCGGAAAGGTCTACAAGGTGCAGTACCTCGATGCCAAGTACACTCCGCCGCAGGCTATCGGAGCTGCTAAGTAATATATAGTTCAGAGTTCTGATTTCGGAATTCAGAATTAAATGTTGTCGTGTTTTATTGACATGCTTGATGTTGCAACTCTGAAATCCGAATTCTGAATTCATAATTTCTTCGAGTTACTACTTATGTTTAATACTACGCATACCGGGCTGATCGACTTGCGTACGCGCATCGACAAGCTCTGGGGGTATCTTTGACTTAGAGGCAAAGACCGAAGAACTTTACGTTTTGGAAAAGGACTCCGCCGACCCGAATCTGTGGAATGACCAGGACAAGGCGCAGTCCATGATGAAAAAAATCGGCAATCTGCGCGCCCTGCTGGACTCGTGGAAAGAAGTCTCGCAGACATGCGACGACTTGGCCGAACTTTACGAAATGAGCAAGGCGGAAGAATCCGCCGACCTGACCGCATCGATTGATTCCGATATCGCTGAACTCAAGTCGAAAATCGAGGCGATGGAATTCAAGAAGATGCTGAACGGCCCCGATGATGCCTGCAGCTGCCTGATGTCGATTCATCCGGGTGCAGGCGGCACCGAGTCGCAGGACTGGGCGCTGATGCTCTTCCGCATGTACACGCATTTCTTCGAACGCGAAAACATGGACTTCAAGGTGGTCGACTTCCAGGAAGCGGAAGATGCCGGCCTCAAGAGCGCAACCATCGAGGTCACTTGCGAAAACGCTTACGGCCTGCTTCGCTCGGAAATCGGCGTGCACCGTCTGGTGCGCATCAGCCCCTTTGACGCGAACGCCCGCCGCCACACGAGCTTTACCGCCGTGTACCTGTACCCCGAACACGAAGACGTGGAATTCGATTTGGATATGGCCGACGTTCGCGTGGATACCTACCGCAGTAGCGGTGCCGGTGGCCAGTACATCAACAAGACGGACTCTGCCGTGCGTATGACGCACTTGCCCACGGGCATTATGGCGAGCTGCCAGACCGAACGCAGCCAGATTCAGAACCGCGAAACCTGCTACAAGATGCTCAAGACCATGGTTGCTGAACATTACCGCCTGGAAGAAGAAGCCAAGCGCGATGCCCGTATGGCCGAAAAGAAAAAGGTCGAATGGGGTAGCCAGATTCGTAGCTACGTGTTGCAGCCCTATCAGCTCGTGAAGGACTTGCGCACCGGCGTCGAAACCTCTGATACCGCGGGCGTGCTCGACGGTAAAATCAAGCCGTTCATCAACGCGTACCTGCTCAGCACCAGCGAAGGGCAGAAGTGACACGAATGTGTCATCCTGAGCGGAGGGCTGAGCCCGTAGTCGAAGGATCTCTAGTTACAATTAGAAAAGTCTGCCGAGGGGTCGCGAGGCGGGGGCTGTTCTCTGCTAGATATAGTTAATAGAAAAGTCCGCTCGAAGGAGCGGACTTTTTGTCTAAGGTAATGTCGGTTGCCTAGCGGTACTGCGTACTCCAGCGGCGCTTGAAGCGCGGCTCGTCCAGGACTTTCGCCCAGATGAATCCTTTTCTCACGTCGGCAAGGTTCCTTGTCGAAACAAGGGTGCGTTTGGGTGCTGCGGCAGGTTCTGCGCTCGCTTCAGCCGAAGCGCCCATTTCTGTAATGGCGGCAGCCGATTCGCGTGCGGACCTGGCGCGGTCTTCGAGGGCGTTGAGTTCCCGTTGGCGTTCCAATTCGCGCTGACGGGCGCTATCTTCTTCGTCGGTTTCACGCTCGTCAGCCTGTCGAAGGGCTTCTTTTCTTTCTTGCTCGGCGCGTTTTTCGTGGCTGAGCAAGTTGTCGAGTTCTTCGAGGTCGTGCACCATAACGTCGCATTCGCCTTCGCCCATGTCGTGGCCCACGATGCGGTGCGCCTGCAGGTCCATCAGCATTTCGGCGGCGGTGTTTTCGTCAACGTCGAATTCTTCCATCAGGAATTCCAGGTCGATAAAATCCACTTCGATAACGACTTCGGCAATGTCGCGGAGTGTCAGCTGTTCCGGGTGTTTGCGATGCACAGGCGGAGTCGGCGGCTCAATGTTCCCTTGAGTCGCCTGCCTCTGGGCGTTTTCGAACTGTCGAATCAGATCCTGCAACGAACGCGGGGGCTGGTGTTCGGCCTCCTGCGTATCGTCATCGGCTTCTCCATTTTCGCGATGCTGTTCTTGGTGACGGGGCAACTGGTTCTGTTGCTCCTTCGCCTTTTCCAGCTTCTTCTGGATAATCGTGATGACGACTGCGATTGCAATGAAGATTAGGGTTTCCATAATGCCCTACAGTCGGTTACTTGGCCTCGGGAGCGCTGCCGATTTCTTTACGCATCTGCGTGTCGGCTTCGATGTTCTTGAGGTTGTAGTAGTCCATCACGCCGAGCTTGCCGTCACGAAGGGCCGATGCCATTGCCATCGGAATCTGGGCTTCGGCTTCGACGAGCTTCGCCTTCATTTCCATGACCTTTGCCTTCATTTCCTGTTCGGCGGCGTATGCCATGGCGCGGCGTTCTTCTGCCTTGGCCTGAGCAATCTTCTTGTCGGCTTCGGCACGGTCGGTTTCGAGGATAGCGCCAATGTTCTGGCCCACATCCACGTCGGCGATGTCGATCGAAAGAATTTCGAAGGCGGTACCGGCGTCAAGACCCGAAGCGAGCACCTTCTTGGAAATCATGTTCGGATTCTCGAGCACATCCTTGTGGCTCTTTGCGGAACCGATGGAACTCACGATGCCTTCGCCCACGCGGGCGACCACGGTGTCTTCGCCAGCGCCACCCACCAGCTTCTGGATGCTGGCACGCACGGTAATACGGGTCACGGCATGCAGCTGAATACCGTCGAGAGCCACGGCGGAAACCTTCGGCGTTTCAATCACCTTCGGGTTCACGGACATCTGCACGGCTTCGAGCACGTTACGGCCGGCAAGGTCGATAGCGGCGGCTTCTTTGAAGTCCAGCCTGATGTTTGCCTTGTTGGCGGCAATCAAGGCCTGAATCACGCGGAGCACGTTACCGCGGCTAAGGTAGTGGGCTTCGAGCAGGTTCGTGTCGACCGGGAGGCCTGCCTTGCAGCTGAGGATTCGAGCTTCCACGATCACCTGCGGCGGCACCTTACGCAGACGCATACCGATAAGCTGGAAAATGCTCACGTTTGCCTTGGAGAACAAGGCCTGCAGCCACAGGCTGAAGAACTTGCCGATAAAGGCGAGTAAAACGATAACGGCAATGGCCGCGACGATGATTCCAACGATAAGGAGTGTATCCATTTAGTTTTCTCCGGTTTTTTGTTTTAAAAATTAACCATCCATTTCGGATTTAGCGACGGTCACCCAGATATGGCCTTCTTGTACGGCGGTCACTTCAATGCGGGTGCTTGCTTCGATGATTTCGCCGTGGGTTTGCACGTCAAACAACTTGCCGTTGATGAGTGCTTGGCCAACGGGGCGCAGGAATGTCTTGGCGAGTCCTTTGTCACCGACGGCGACTTCTTGCACGGCCTCGGTAGGCGAGGCGGCGGTTTCCAAATCGGTCTTGAGCATGGGCGTCCAGCCTTCGGGCAGAAGCGGAATCAGGTACTTGCTAGCTGCAATCGGGAATACGAGTGCGACGCCCGCGCAACAGAGCATGTAGAGTAGCCCGAGCAGCCAGGGGGTGGCATCGAAAGTCGTCTCGATGGTTTCGGGGACGTATTCGGGCATTTCCGAGGGTTCGAACGAAAGTGCGAGTGCCAAGATCATGCACACGATACCGCCGATGCCGAATAGGAATGTTCCCGGCATCACGAAGATTTCGACCAGGAACAGCACCACGCCGGCTACCAGCAGAATTGCCGGAATGTAGCCGTCAAGCTGCGGGGCGAACTGTCCGAGGAATACAATGCCGATGAGGATGATGCCGAGAATTCCGAATAGGCCGAATCCCGGTGTCTTGAATTCGATGTAGAGTGCGCCGAATCCGAGTATCAGGAGAATGCCCGAAATCGCCGCGATGGCCGAGGCGATGTCTTCGCCGAGGGTGGTTTCCACTTCGCTCCTGCTTTCGATGGCGAGCTTGGTTTCAAATTCGTCTCGGTTTTTGAAGGTGCCCTGCGAGAATCCGAGTTCTTCGGCTTCCTTGTCGGTCATGGTCAGGAGCTCGCCTTCTTTCACAAGGATTTTGGGGGCGCCCCAGAAGGCTTTGGCGGCGCTGTCGAGGACGGCGTATTTTTCTCCTTCGATAATGAGTACCGTGTCGCGTTGCGATTTCTTGCCCTTATCGAGCGTGGCGGTGAGTTCAAGAATTTCAAGTTCCGGCGTCACGAAGGCGGAACTCAGGAGCTCCGGGTAGCCGTTGCGTTGGGCAAGGTTCCTGAATTTGGCGCGGAGCGGGGACTGGATTTTTTCGCCGACGATTTGCGGGGTGCCGTCGCCGCCCTGCACGATGGGCGCGCAGTCGCCGATGGTGGTGGCCTCGAGCATGTAGAGCTTTTTACAGGCGAGCGCGATGAGGCTACCCGCGCTAATGGCTTTCTTTTTCACGAGGGCGATGGTAGTCGGACCCTTGACGGCCATGATGGTGTCCACCAGGTCGAAGGCGGCGTCGAGGCGACCGCCGAAGGTGTTGATTTCAAAGACGATGTAGTCCGGGTTTTCCTGAAGTGCATCGTCGATGGCGCGGGCGCAGAATTCGTACATCGACGGTTCTACGTCGCCTTCCAGCTTAATCCAGACGGCATGCTTCTTGGCCTGTTTCTGGATGGCGGCTTCAGTTGCCGAGGCTTCGCGACCGATAGAATCCAGGGCGCTGGAATCGACTGCAAGCTTGCCGGTGTCGACCGTCGCAACGGCGGAATCGCCGGTAACGGCCTTCTTGATGGAAGTGGAATCCTGTGCTGTGTCGGCAAAACAGAATGCCGCAAGCATCAAAAGAGTAGAAATAATACGCACAAACAACTTCATACCCTCAATATATGAAGATTTTATGCCCAAAAAGCAGATTATCACAAAAAAAGACAATTTTGTTCCTTAAATCCTCCTCAACCAACCCCTTTAAGTCATCCTCGACCAATCCCCTTAAGTCATCCTCGACCAACGGGAGGGGATCCATTACTTACGATGTATGCCGCAGACGAATTTTTTCTTAATTATTGTACTTTTTGTGTAATTTTGAGAACATTTTGTAATGTAAAATCTTTAAAAATATGAAATAAATATGGATTTTAATATTGCTTTTGTTTGATTTTGAGTGTATATTTTGAGAATAAATTTGAGAACATTTAAAAAAGGGATGGACGAATATGGCTTCGAAATGCTCAAAAATGACCTCTAGGGTGGCGATTGGTGTAGCGCTGCTCGGTTTTGCCGGGGCGTATGCCCAGGTAACGGTGAACAAGGCCGAAGGCTGGTTGGAATCCGCATACGCGGAATGGGCCCCGGTTTCGGGAGCGGCCAGCTACAATGTCTATTGCGACGGCAACAAGATCGACAATCAGCTGATTCGTAGCTACGGTAGCTATATGCGTGCCGATGTGCTCGGACTCAAGGCGGGCTCGCATACCTTGAAGATTGCTCCGGTGGTGAACGGTGCCGAAGGTACGGCCGCCACTAAGACGGTGACGGTGCTGGCCCACGACCGCACGGGTTTTGCGTTCAGTAATGGGCGCGTTCCCGGCGCCTACAATGCCGACGGTACGCTCAAGAGCGGTGCTGCTATTCTCTACATCTCCGAGAACACCAAGAACACGGTGACGATGGACGTGACGACAAACGCCAAGGGCTCGAAGACGACTTGTAAAAGTTTTCAGGGCATTTTGAACTGCTACAAGAAAGGTTTTGAGACAACGCCCCTGGACTTGCGCTTTATCGGCAACGTGACGGATTCCGATTCGCTGTTACGGGGTGACATGATGATTGACCTCGGTAGCTCCGAAAACACCTATGTGACTGTGGAAGGTGTCGGTGAAGATGCCGTGGCGAACGGTTGGGGCATCCGCGTCAAGAATGCGCAGAATGTGGAAATCCGCAACCTGGGTATCATGAACGTGAACAGCAACGAAGGCGACAATATCGGCCTGCAGCAGAACGACCAGTATGTCTGGGTGCACAACAACGATTTCTTCTACGGTGATGCGGGCTCCGATGCCGACCAGGCGAAGGGCGACGGTGCGCTGGACTGCAAGAAATCCACCTACATCACCTTCAGCTACAACCACTTCTGGGACAACGGCAAGTCGAACCTGTTGGGTCTTTCCGAAGGTTCCACCGATGGCTACTACATTACTTATCACCATAACTGGTACGACCATTCCGATAGCCGCCATCCGCGCGTGCGCTATTACAGCGCTCATGTGTACAACAACTACTACGATGGTAACGCGAAGTACGGTATCGGCTCGACGCTCGGTTCGTCGGTGTTTGCCGAAGGAAACTATTTCCGCAACTGCAAGTTCCCGATGCTCACCTCGATGCAGGGGAGTGACCTTTACGCCGGTACGACTAGCAAGTCCAACGACAACGCCACATTCAGTAAAGAGGCGGGCGGTTCCATCAAGGCCTTCAACAACTACATGGAAGGCGGAACCTTTATTGCGTATGGCACGAGCAAGTATATGCTCAAGGGGGCCGAAGCATCCATCGGCTCTATCGACAGTAAGACGGATTTTGACGCCTATGTGATTACGAGCCGCAACCAGGAAATGCCCGCATCGGTGAAGTCGCTTTCGGGTGGTAATACCTACAACAATTTCGACCTGAACAGCTCGGTGATGTACAAGTACACCGCCGATGAACCCGCCGCGGCCAAGGCGAATGTGATGAAGTACGCGGGCCGCGTGAACGGTGGCGATTTCAAGTGGACCTTCGACAACTCCGTAGATGATGCCGCCTATGCTGTCAATCAGTCGCTCAAGAACGCTCTTGTTGCGTACAAGGGAATGGTGAAGTCCATTCAGGGCGAAGGCAATCTGCCTGTAGTGACGCCGACTTCGAGTAGTTCGGTTACAAGTTCCAGTTCTTCGACTCCGAAGTCCTCGAGCAGCTCGCAGACCCCTAAGTCCAGCAGCTCTGTGGGGGTAAATGAAGATCCGGTTGGTGAAGAGGTTTCTACGACTCCAATTGACAAGGACGTTGTCCATAACTTTACCGAAGATGCGACTTCGAGCGACTACTTTGATTTTGTCGGAAGCCTTTCGACAAGCAAGGGCGCGGTGGCGTTCGACGGCTTGACGCTGACCCGTTGCCTCAAGATGGAATCGTCTACTTTAATTGAATTTACTTTGTCTAAAAAGGCAACGGTGACGCTCGTGTTCGACAGCGACTTTGCGAAGAATGTCAAGGTAGACGGCAACAAGGTAGCCGCATCTGCAGGTGTCGTGACGGTGGAACTTGCTGCGGGTACGCACAAGATCGCCAAGGGCGATGTCGCAAACCTCTTCTTGATCGTGGTGGATGTTGATGAAGCTTCGGCTCCGTCCAGCAGCTCTGTCACAAGCTCCAGCAGCACGACCGATGAAACGAGTAGCTCCAGCGAAGAAGGCGGAACGACCGCTTTGGTGTCGGTGGAATACGGTGCTGTTCCGATGCGCTATGTTGCAAGCGACGCCCTCCTCGAAATTTTCGCCGAAAATGTCCGCCGTTTGGATATTTTCGCGGTCAATGGAAATGTCGTGAAACTCTCGACCGAAGTGGTGTCGCAGTCTAGTGTGGACCTGAGTAACCTTAAGCCGGGCGTTTACCTGGTACGCTTGGTGGCGGGCGGCAAGGCCTACCAGCAAAAGATTGTGAAACGATAGAATTTGACATCGTTCTGTTCAGGATGTCTGAGGTGTTTGGTCCTGAATCGGAACTTTGTGTGGAGAGGCGCGCGGATACGTATGTGTCCGTGCGCTTTTGTATGGGGGGGGGTCCCTTGCCAAGAATATTGTATTTTGTTACATTATGGGCATGATGATCAAGAATCTACGACTTATTAACCTACTAGGACGTGCTCTCGGAGCGAACGCCGGTTTTTAAGCATAGGTTCAAGACGATTTTAGAGTTTTAACCCAAGGATTTAAACCATAAGGCCCGCTCCAATAAGGACGCGGGCTTTCGTTTTTGAGTCAAATTTCTATTTTTTAGACGAAAAATGAGCTTGCCGCCTTATTGGAGAGGCAAGGAGATAAAAGATGAACGAGAATAAGAACACGATTGAAAGACAACCCTTCTTTTACGACGTCACGCTGCGTGACGGTAATCAGGCGCTCCCGAAGCCCTGGAACAATGCCCAGAAAAAGGACGTGTACCTGCAACTCTTGAAACTCGGCGTGCAGGGCGCCGAAGTCGGTTTCCCGGCTTCGAGCGAGATGGATTTCGAATCGTGTAAGGAACTTGCCCAGCTGACTGCCAAGATGGCCGAAGAAGGCGACGAAGTCGCAAAGCGCATCGTGGTATCGGGTCTGGCCCGCTGCGTGGAGAGCGATATCCAGCGCTGTTGGGAAGCGGTGCAGTACGCTCCGCATCCGCGTATTCATACCTTCCTGGCTACAAGCCCGCTTTCGATGGAACATGTGCTGCACATGACGCCGGAACAGGTGAAGGAAAAGGCGGTGCATTGCGTGAAGTTTGCAAAATCGCTCGTTGGCGACAAGGGCGATGTGGAATTCAGTGCCGAACATTTCGGTGACTGCCTCGAAAACATGGATTTCGTGATTGACGTGCTGAAGGCCGTGGTCGAAGCCGGTGCGACGACCATCAACCTGCCGAATACGGTGGAACGTTATCGTCCGTTCCTGTACGTGAATCAGATTAAGCAGGTGTACGAGGCGCTCCCGAAGGACGTCACGATTTCGGTGCACTGCCATAATGACCTGGGTATGGCGACGGCCGCAACCGTCGAAAGCTTCTTCGTGGGTGCAACCCAGTTGGAAGTGGCCCTGAACGGCTTGGGCGAACGCTGCGGCAATACGAACTTCTACGAAGTCGCAGTTGCGCTACACAACTCCGGCGTGAATACGGGCCTGCATATGGAACGCATTTATGAAACGGCAATTCTCATCTCGCAGTGGTCGGGTATCAGCATCTATAGCCGCGCCCCGCTGATCGGCGCCGAAGCGATTGTGCACCGTAGCGGCATCCACCAGGATGGCGCCTCCAAGACGAAGGACATGAAGAAGGGCGCCTACCGCCCGATTGACTACTCCATCATCGGTCGTCACCAGAACGATTCGCTCAGCTTTACGAGCCAGAGTGGCCGTACCGCCGTGTACGAAATCATCACGAAGTTCGGCTACAAGATGTCGCTCGCCGAAGCCGCTCAGTTGCAGCCGATTCTGAAAGCCTGCAGCGAAAAGGAAGGCGAACTGTCTGCCGAACGCGTGCTGGATGTGTTCCGCGAGCATTTCGTAAATGTGAACGGCCGTCTGGTGTTCAACAACATCGAGGTCATTCCCGACGAAAACCGCTTCATTTTCCACTTCAAGAAAGATGGCGAATCTTTGGTAAAGTCCGTGACGGCCGAAGGCCCGATCGAGGCGGCTCTCATGCTCATGCGCGAAATCGGTATGCCGGTGGAACTCGTCAAATACCGCCAGCTTGTTGTGCCCGAAAAGGACAAGATGTGGGCGGGCCGCGGGCTTAGCCGCATGCTCTTGAAGGCTGGTGATGTCGAGGTCGAAGGTCGTGGTGTGTCTAGCGATACGCTCAAGGCCAACATGCGCGCTCTCTTCGGCGGCGTGAACCTCTTGTACAAGAAGGTATAAATCGTCGTTGCGAACCCCGAAGGGGTGAAGCAATCCATGGGAGAATGACTATGCTCGAACAACTGAAACGCCCTTTTAAGAAGCGCTACGACAAGGTCCGCGAAAAAGCGGGCCAGTATGTCGGTCCCGTCAAGGAATCGGCGTCGAAGTTGTTTGCGATGCTCCCGAAGGGGGAGGCCTTTGCGGGTTCCGAGGACTTGGGCCAGGAATCCGACGGCTCCACCTCGGGCGGCAAAACAGGCTTGTTTGCAAAGTTCAAGGATTTCAAAAATTCGCTCAAGGGCCTTACCGATTTTCAGAAGTTGCTGCTTTTGACGATTGCGGTGGTGCTCCCTGCGGGGATGCTTATCTCGGTGGCGCTTCTCGGATTCTTTAATCGGAAGAAGTGATGTTTTCTTCCCGACTCCCTAAAGATCTTTCGCCGTCGCCGTTCTTTGCCGAACTGGAACGCGCGAAGGCGTGCGCGAAAAAGGATGCTGCCGAGGACGGTCTTTCATTTATTGACATGACGGTAAGCAGTCCTGTTCGTGCTGGCTTGCCGATAGACTTGAATGCGGCGGTTGATGAAGGCCGCGAATCTTTCGGTTGCTGGAATCCAGATGCGGCGGGCTGGAAGTCTGCGCGTGAAGCAGTGGTGGAGTACTATCGCGAACGCGGCGGTAACTTTACGGCGGGTCAGATTATTCTGACTGCTAGTACGAGCGAAGCATACTCGGTCTTGTTCAAGACATTCTGCGATCCGGGCGATGTGATTCTGACGCCGATGCCGGGATATCCGCTGCTCGATACGCTTGCGCAGTTGGAACACCTGGAATGTGCGCCGTATTTTTTGCAACTTAGACGAGAGCGGAAGGGCCCTTCGGCAAAGCTCAGGGACCTTAAAAAGAGTGCCGTTCTGGAGCCGAAGGCAAATCATAAGTTCACTGAGCCTGCCGAAGTGAACTCGTTCCGCTATGTTCTCGATACCGACAGCCTGCTTGCAGCGCCGGAGCGTGCGAAAATTCTGCTGCTGGTCTCTCCGCATAATCCGACGGGGCATTGCGTTTCTCGCGAAGAATGGAATGCGGCGGTCCGTTTTTGCGAAGAAAACGACATGATTCTCGTGGTGGACGAAGTCTTCGGTGATTATGCGTTCTCGGATAAAGTCTCGCGCACTTGGAAGTATGTTTTTGGATTGTGTCCTCCTGAACCGTCGTTGTCGCAATCTTCGCCTTCCAAGTCATTCTTGACCGAAGGGAGGGAATCCATACATTGCAGGTTTAATGATTTTTGGGATGCGGGCGGCGGCGATTTCATCAACCTTCCCGAAAACGGTCCCAAGTGCCCCATCTTTTGGCTGAACGGCTTAAGCAAGGCCGTAGGTTCCCCGCAGCTCAAGCTCGGCTGGATGGCTTTCTACGCGCCCCGCGAGCGCTTTGAAGAAATCCGCGCGGCGCTCGAATTTGTGGAAGATGCCTACTTGAGTGTATCAGCCCCGGCACAGGCTCTCGGCTCCGCGCTCCTCAAACAGTCCGCCGCCTACGAATCGCGCGTCAAGGAACGTCTCTTGCAAAACTGGCAGACGCTCCGTGAAGCGTTCCCTGCAAAGTACTGTCCCGAGGTTCTCGGCGGCTGGTATGCTGTCGTGCGCCTCGGCGAAGACGACGAGGATCTCACGCTTCGCTTGCTCCGCGAAAAGCATGTGCTGGTGCAGCCCGGCTTCTTCTTCGACTTCGACGAGGATGGCTGGGTCGTAATCAGCTTGCTGCAAGAGCCTGCATTATTTAAAGAAGCGGTCCGCCGCATGGCTGACCGCTAAATTCCGACTTTTTTGGCCTTGCGCAACTCATTTTGCGCAGGGCGTTTTCTTAGAAGTTAAAGCTCAGGAACGTCCACGTCGTAGCTGGCCTTGTGGCCGGCCTCGTCGACAATCTTGAGGTTGAAGGTGCCGCCCGCTTCGGGGAGCTTTTCTCCTTCGATAACGATTTCGCGGGGTTCGGAATCATATTCTGCAGCGACCCATTTCTTACCGACTGTTACGGTGATGGAATTGCCGTCGGCAACTCCGTCGTACTTGAACATCAGCGGAATTCGGAGCGCGGGCTGGCGGATACCACCGATAAACATGTCACCCCAGTAGGGGAATCCGAGTGTCGGAGCCTCTTCGTTGTTGATGTTTGCGATGTCGCGCAGTTCGTTGGTCGTGGCGCAGCGGTTCTTGCCCTTGGTCTGCTTGCTGAAGATGAACCAGTTGCGGCTCGTTTCGCCTAGCCAGTAGAGCGGGTGATTGTTTTCGCTGTTCTCGACGCAGACTGTCCAATTCTTGAGTTGCATCCCCTTCGGGTGGAATTCCAGGAAGTCGAGACTGTCGGTATGGGTACGCGTGACAGCGAGTATCTTTTTCGTTGTGTCGCGTCCGGTGGGAATTCCCGTGATTTTTTGCGTGACGCCGATGTCGCCAATTTTTGTGGTCCAGTTGACGCTCTTTTGATACTGGTTGAAGGAATAGATGGCGATGGTCTCGTCGACCGCCTTGCCGTCGCCGGTGGAGCCTGCGTCGGCCGCGTAATGGATGTTCGTCATTTCGGGGTAGATTTCGAGAAGTCGTCCGACAGTGATGGGCCTATGCTTGAACGCCTTGCACATGTCTTCTTCGATTACCTGGTCCTTGGCAAGTGCGGTGAACTTCATCCCGTTTTCGCAACGGAACAGGTCTAGCATCGGGCGGCTGAGGAAGGTGAACAGGGGAGATGTCTGCACCTTGGTCAACGGGAGCGGCTTGTCGCTCTTGCAGCGACCGTGGAAGGTGAATTTCTTGCTGGTCGTATTGCCGTTGAAGTCTTCCACTTCGAGCCTGTAGGTCGAAAGGGGGGCGAGTTTCGCGTTGATGACGTGCCAGTCGCCGGCGGTGTCGGCTTCTTCGGCCCACAGGAGTTGGTCGCGAATCTGCGACATCCTGCTGTAGCGGAGCGTGTCGAGCCTTTCGTCAAAAATCTTTTCGTCGTAGCGCCATACCGTGATGCGGCGGACCGACATCGGGTTTTCCTTGGGCTCGCGGCTGTAGTCGGCGATTTTCACGGCCATGCTCAGGTTGAATTCGTTCTTGACCGGAGTTTCGACGCAACCCTTGTCGATTGCTTCGGGCGTGGTGATGGCGAGATGGTTGCCCTGCCAAACGGCGATTCCGAAAATCTGCGGGGCCATCGTGTCTGCGACGGCGACGCCTGCGAGTGCAGGGTTGATGATGCGGTCGTTGTCCAGGCGCACTTCCAGGTGTAGGTGCGGGTTACCGATTCCGGTGCTGCCCGCGAAGGTCAGTGTGTCGCCTTTCTTGTAGCTTGTTCCCGGTTTTACAATGACATCGTTTTTCTTGGAGGAATACTGTTTCTTGATAATCTGGTCGTCCAGCTTGCCGAAGCTGCTCTGGTGCGCAAAAGCCCAGGTCTTGCCGCTCTTGCCCTTGAAAAGCATCAACTTTCCGTAGTGGAAGGGCGATACGCGGAGTTCGATCACCTTGCCGTCTTCGGGGGCGTAGATCGGCCAGCCTTCTTCCATTTGGGTGGAATAGTCAAAACCGGCGTGGTAACGGGTTCCGCGGTTTTCGCCAAAACTCGAAGTCAAATAGGCGTCGCGTTCGAACGGACGGTAGGTCGGCGCATCCGGCTTGAGGACCATCTTTGTTTCCATTCCGTCGGCGTTGTCAATCCCACTATTCTTTTGGGGGGAGGCCTTGTCGCCGAAGTCCGTTGTAGAAACGGTTCCACCGGATTTTGCCTTGACGCAGTCTTCATAGGCGAAAGCGTCCATTGCTTCAACATCGCATTCTTCTGCGTATGCGGGAGAGAGCAACGCGAGACATCCGACGATGCCGAGAATCGTTTTTTTGTACGTAATTTTGGTAAACTTATTCCAAATCGTTTTCATGGAATAAAAGATACAAAATTCTTACAAGTTTGTCTGCGATGGTTTAACTCGCAACCAGGAGAAGACTAGTGTTTCTTCTTTTTCTTCTTGTCCTTGGGCGGAGTGTAGTTGGAACCGACGGCGCCGCCGTTGTTCTGCTTGCGGGCCATGTCGCCGACCTTCTTGAACATTTCCTTCATGGTTTCGTACTGCTTGAGCACCGCGTTCACGCGACCGATTTCGGTGCCGGAACCCTTGGCCACGCGGGCCTTGCGGCTGCCGTCCAGAATCTGCGGTTTCTTGCGTTCCTTCGGGGTCATGGAGCTGAGCACGGCTTCCACGTAAACCAGTTCCTTTTCGTCAATCTGATCGATGGGGAGCTTGTTCAGGCCCGGAATCAGGCTCAGAATGTCCTTGATGCGGCCCAGCTTCTTGATGGTGCGCAGCTGGTTCAAGAAATCGTTCAGGTCGAAGGTGTTGTTGAGAATCTTCTTCTTCAGGTCCTTCGCGTCTTTTTCGTCGATGACCTGCTGCGCACGCTCCACGAGGGTAACCACGTCGCCCATGCCGAGGATTCGGCTGGCCATACGGTCGGGGTGGAACAGTTCAATTTCGGGGAGCTTTTCGCCGACACCGATAAAGCAGATAGGCACGCCCGTCATCTTCTTGATGCTGAGGGCTGCACCGCCGCGGGTGTCACCGTCCATCTTCGAAAGGCAAACGCCGGTAAACGATAGACGCTGCCAGAAGGTTTCGGCCACGTTCACCGCTTCCTGACCGATCATGGCGTCGGCCACGAACAAAATTTCATCCGGGTGAACGGCGTCGCGGGCCTTTTCCAGTTCCTGCATCAACTCTTCGTCGATCTGCAGGCGGCCTGCGGTATCGTAAATCACTAAGTCAAAGCCGTTGTCCTTGGCGTACTGGTAACCGTGCTTGATGATTTCGACCGGATTGCCCTGGCCTTCGTCGTAAACGGGAATGCCAATCGACTTGCCGAGCACCTGCAACTGCTTGATAGCGGCGGGGCGGTACACGTCAGCGGCCACCAGGAGCGGCTTCCTCTTCTTTTTGCTGCGCATCCAGAGGGCGATTTTGCCGGCGAAGGTGGTCTTACCGGAGCCCTGTAGACCCACCATCATGATGCCCACCGGAGCGGGGCCCGAGAGGTTGATTTCCTTGGTTTCGCCACCCATCACGGCCACGAGTTCGTCATGGATGATTTTCACAATCTGCTGACCGGGGGTCACCGAGTTCAGCACTTCGGATCCGAGGGCCTTTTCCTTGACGGCCTTTACGAAGTCGCGGGTCACGTTGAAGTTCACGTCGGCTTCGAGGAATGCGCGGCGCACTTCGCGCAACGATTCGGCGACATTTTCTTCGGTGAGCTTGCCCTGCCCGCGCAGGTTCTTGAGAGTAGATTCTAGAGAGTCAGTCAGCTGTGAAAACATAGTGGGTCAAATTTAGCAAAGTAAGAAGCATGATGTAGAAGGTAGAATCGAAATGATGCAAAAAATCCGCCCAAATCAATGGGAGAATTCAATCCGGACTACGCCGACGATGATTCCGACGATGCCAACGAAATTTTTGAAGCTGTCCTTGGCTTCTAATCCAAACTTTTTATCATTAAATTGTCGCATTGACTGCCAAGGCGAGCGGGCGACCGCGCTTGCGCGGGCATTTGCGAGCCGCAGTAGTCAAGTGATTCTGTTATTTATCATAACAGAATCACAAATCTCTGCAAGCATGCGTTCGTGCGTGCAGACTTCAGGCGATACGCCTTCAATAGAACCCGTGCTGTAAAAGCTCGTGCAGGCACATTCATGTGCACAACAGCGGTAGCGTATGTCGCAGCCTTCGCATTCTTTTTTGTCGTTGTCCAAGAACAGTCTAATTTGTTCGCAGGCGTCTTCGTTGAATCCGGTAAAGACGTTACCTTGTAAGTAAGGCGGGTTCTCGTTCGAGGTAATGAACCTGGTGCACGGGAACATATTGCCATTGGTAGCGACGCCAATGGCTCCGTTGTATACATGGCAAGAATATTGCCTATACCGTAAATTCGCAAGGTATAACTTGATTTTGTCTTGAATCGTGCCCAAGAACATCTTGTCGCCTTTATCGCGACATTCCTTCCAGTACAAAGCCATCTTCTGGTATTGCAAGGCGAGTCTGTCAAAATCTTCGCCGGTCCATTTGCCGTCAAAGTCGACGCTCGTGGTAAGGCTTTTGAATCCCTGTTCGTGCAACCACTTGACGCTTTCGGCAAGCGTTTCTACGTGGGCGCGTGTTACCGTACTTAAGGCGACTGCGCCTAACTTTACGAATCGCGGAATGTTCTTTTCGATTTCCTTGAAACTTCCGCAGCCATTTACGGTACGGCGAGCAATGTCGTGGTGGTGCTCCGGGCCATCGAGTGAAAGATAAATGCGAAAATGCTCCCGCTCACAAAAGTCAAAGAAAGAATCGTCAAAGAGCGTGCCGTTGGTGTTGACGGCAAAGTTGAGCTTGAAGTTACTGGGCGCTTCGCCTTTGTCCATAGCCTCGGCAAGAAATGCCTTGGCCATGTTTACGCCCTTGAAAATAGCGTCCTTGCGCAGCAAGGGTTCGCCACCGAAAAAGGTAATGTTCAGGTAAGTCTGCTTAAAAAACAGGCTGCGTTCAAGCCCCACGCGAATCGCCTGCTCAAGCGTTTTGTCGTCCATCACGTTATGGCGTGCGGATTGCGTGTCCTTGTAATAACAATAGGAACAGCGCAAGTTTGCACTGTTCCGTAAGGCATAGAACTAAGTTCATCCGGCGATGTCGCTACGTTCGTAAGTGGAAACCATGCTTGCGGCCATGCAACCGTCTTCGTTGTTACACATGTGAACCTGGATGCACCACGGGTCGTTTTCGGGGCATACTTCATGTATATCGACGGACGAACTGGAGGGCTGTTCCACTTCGCTCGAAGAACTTTCTTCTTCGATAAAGATGTCGCCTGCGAGCGGTACCGGTTCTTCAGCGGAGCTGCTTTGTGCTTCCTCTTCTGAAGATGAACTGGAGTTCGGACCGTAAATGTCTTCGTCGGTGGGTGCGGCGATGGTACCCGCTTCAGGGGGTGGATACGGTTCTTCAAACGACGAACTGCTCAAAGGTTCTGCTGCAGAAGACAGTGCTTCGACTGCCGAACTGCTAAGAGCCTCGTGGCTCAGGGGAATATCGACAACGCTTGAACTGCTCGGAGTTTCGTTTTCGGGAGCTCCTGTTTCAGGATCTTGAGCGGGGGACGCGGCGGTGGCGCTTTCTTCGCAAGCGGTCAATGCAACGGCCGCAATACCAAGCGATGCAGCAATGGCGCTTTTGGCGGCGAGGCTTAGCGTCGCACTGTTCCTGACGATTTTCTTCTCGATTTTCATGGCAGAACTCCTTCCTTCTGATTAAAATATATATAAATCGCCTCCCGCTTTGTACAAGAAAGGCAATTTTGCAAAAACCTGTGACCAGATACAAGAAAATCCGCCCTTTCGGAGCGGATTTCCTGAAATCTTGGCGTGAGAGCCGAGCGGTCTTTTTTTCCGCTACGTCTGCTCTTCGCCGCGGAGCATGATGACCTTGCCCGTGCGGATGTATTCGACGATTTCGAATTTCTGCAACAGACTCTTGAGCGTGTCGACCTTCTGGCTGTTTCCGGTGATCTGGATAATCATCGAAGTCGCGGTCATGTCCACGGTGTTGGCGTGGAAGTGGTCGCAAAGTTGCAGAATTTCGGTACGCTGGTCCGGAGTGCAACGCACCTTGATGAGTGCGAGTTCCTTTTCCACAGCGTCGGTATCGGTATGGTCCTTGGCCTGCACCACGTCCACGAGCTTTTCGAGCTGCTTGATAATCTGCATCAAGATCTCGGGATTGCCGTGAGCGATGATGTTCATGCGGCTAAAGTTCGGGTCGAGCGTGGGGGAGACCACCAGGGAATCGATGTTGTAACCACGGCGGGAGAACACGAGGGCGATGCGCACGAGCACGCCTGGGCGGTTTGCAACTAACAAACTAATAGAATGTGCTTTATCCTTTAACATGGCTTATCTCCTTAGGTCGATCCCGTGGGCTTTTCAAGTTGAGTCTTCGGCTGTTCGGTAATCATGCTCGTAATCGGAGCACCGGCCGGAATCATCGGGAACACGTTGTCTTCCTTTTCGCATTCGCAGTGGATGAGCACCGGGCCTTCGTTGTATTCCAGAGCCTTCTGAATCACGCGTTCGGCGTCGGCGCTACGCTTGATGCGCAGTCCCAGGATGCCGTAGGCTTCGGCGAGCTTCACGAAGTCGGGGTTGCCCTTCATGTCCACGCAGCTGTAACGCTTGTCGTAGAACATGTCCTGCCACTGGCGCACCATGCCCAGGTACTTGTTGTCCATCACGAAGATCTTGATGGGGAGCTTGTGGATGGCGGCCGTTGCAAGTTCTGCTTCGGTCATCTGGAAACCACCGTCACCGCAGAAGGTCACTACCGGCCAACCGGTCGTGTTGCCGAAAGCGGCGCCAATGCAAGAGGGCAGCCCAAAGCCCATGGTGCCTGCGCCGCCACTGGAGTGGAGCTGGCGCGGATAATTGGTGTGGAAGAACTGAGCCACCCACATCTGGTGCTGGCCCACGTCGGTCGTGACGATCGCCTTGCCCTGCGTGAGGTCGCTAACAGTCTGAACAATGTGCTGCATACGGAGACCGCCCTGCTTCGGGTAGGTCAGCGGGAAACGTTTTTTCCAGGACTGGCAAGTCTTCACCCATTCGGCGGTGTCGAGCTTACCCACGAGCGGGAGGAGCTGTTCCAGAACGAGCTTTGCATCGCCGCACATGAACACATCCGGCTGCAACACCTTGCCTTCTTCGGCGGGGTCGATGTCGATGTGCATCTTGATAGCGTCCTTACAGAACACGTCAAGCTTACCGGTAATGCGGTCGTCCCAGCGGCTACCAATCGAAAGAATCAAGTCGCAATCGAGAACGGCCTTGTTGGCGTACACGGTGCCGTGCATGCCGAGCATACCCAAAGAAAGTTCATGGTCGGTCGGGAAGGTGCCGAGGCCGAGCAAAGTGCATGCCACGGGGGCGTTCAACTTTTCGGCGAGTTCCTTCACCTGGCGGCTAGCGCCCGAAATCATGGCGCCGTGGCCCACGAGCAAGAGCGGCTTCTTGGACTTCTTCAGGTATTCGGCGGCCTTTTCGACACTTTCAGTAGAAGCGTAGCTCGGAATCTTGTAACCCGGAAGGTCCATCTTGTCGGTGAACGGAGCGGTGCAGGGGCCTGCGGTCACGTCCTTCGGCAAGTCAATCAGCACGGGGCCCGGACGGCCGCTGCGTGCGATGTGGAAAGCTTCTTTCATAATGCGCGGAAGGTCGTTGGAATCCTTCACCAAGTAAGAATGCTTCACGGCTGCAAAAGTCATACCGCTGGTATCGCATTCCTGGAAGGCGTCCTTACCCAGGTTCGGGGTAGTCGTCTGGGCGGCAAGAACCACGATCGGGCTAGAATCCATAAGGGCGGTGTAGATACCGGTAAAGGTGTTGGTGGCGCCCGGACCGCTGGTGACGAGTGCGACGCCGACCTTGCCGGTCTGGCGAGCGTAACCGTCGGCCATGTGGGTAGCGCCCTGTTCGTGGCGGGTCAACACGACTTTAATATTGGAATCCAGAATGGCATCGAACATCGGGATGGCCGATCCACCGGGATAACCGAAAATGGTATCAATTCCTTCGCGCTTGAGGCATTCGATAATCACCTCTGCGCCACTTAATGGAGAATTTGCCATATAATTTCCTGTACTTAACGGGTTGTTGTTCAAAAAATATGGCATAAATATAGAACGAATGCCCTATAGTGGCAAGATATTAATGCGTAAATAATGAAAAAACTTTAAAATTTTCGAGAAAAAAGTTGATTTTGAAAAGTGAGATTTCTGAAAATCCTTGTGTTTTGGACTTAAATTTTGATTTTTGGATGGATTTTGTGTGAAAAATTGGCTTTAAAATTTGTAAACTTTGGGGATTTTAAATTTTGAATAAATTAAATTCAAAAGATTTTGGCCCTAAAATTGAAAAATTTAGTTCGTGAATGATTTTTTTTGTTGGCCGTTCCTCGTCTGAAACCCGTCGGTCGCGGCAATGCTTCCAGGATGACGGCTCCAATTAATGTCATTCTCGACCAACGGGAGGGAATCCATTGACCTCGTTCCTACTCATTTTCTCATTTTTTCTGTTTCGTGCATATATATAATAGGTTTAACCCCAAAAAAGGAAAAATGATGACTCAAGAAAAATTTCAGATTGCGCCGGCAAAGGCTGAATCTCTCTATATATCTTCTTCGAAGGACCTTCCGGCTTTGAATCCTCTTCTCCCTCGCGAAAAAATCGAGCGGATGGGGGCATCTTCCATGAGTAACGAGGAACTTTTGGCTCTGATTCTCGGTAGCGGCTGTCAGGATTGCGATGTTTTCGAACTTTCGCGGAATTTGGCGGATTTCCTTTCGGAAGAAACGGAAATGCCGACGCTCCAGAAGCTGCGCCGGATTCGCGGACTTGGGCGCGTCAAGGCGACCCAGGTGCTTGCGTGCCTGGAGCTTTCGGGGCGCTATATCTTGAGCGGAAAGGCCATGTTCGTGGGAAGTCCCGAAGATATTGTCGTTCGGCTTTCCTTTTTGAAGTACGAGTCGCAGGAGCGCTTCGTGTTGGCGACTCTCGATGCGGCGAACCATGTCATCCGTGTGCATGAACTGACCAAGGGGCTGGTGGACCGTACGCCGATTCACCCGCGCGAGGCTTTCGTGAAGGCTATCGAGGACCGTGCCGTGTCGGTAATTTTCGCCCATAACCATCCTTCGGGTGCGACGGTGCCGAGTGAAGAGGATTTGTCCATTACCCGTGTTCTGTGCGCCTCGGGCCGTATTTTGCAGATTCCCGTCCTTGACCATATTATTGTGGGGAAGTGCGGTCACACGAGTATCTGTCGCCTTTATCCTGAGTATTTTGAAAAGACTTTTACTCCTGTAGACTAAAAATGGGCGAAATTTCGCTATTTTAGGCACTGTTGTCACAAAAACATTGATTTTTTGTCTCTTTTTTATCTTACAGAATGTGTTTTTTTCATTAATAAGTTATATTTAGGGTAGTTAAATGGGGTAGCCTTGTTTGGTAGGTTGCCTAATATAAGGAGATGCTATGAAAAAGGTAGCTATGGGTCTTGCCCTTGCGCTGGCGGCTTCCGCCTTTGCTGGACATCCCCAGACGATTAACAAGGAAGGCTTCGTGGGTGTGAATAAGACCCAGGCGGCTCATTCCCTTGGACATTCCAAGCTTGTGTTTACCCTTTTGGGCGACGCAACCTTTGGCAATGACATGTTCCCGAACAATGATGCAACTGGGGTTGCAATTTCTGAAATTGATGCCGCCGGTGCTCAGAAGAGCGCCCCGGTCGCGGACTATGTGGGTGGAAGCGCCTACATCGGTTTTGCTATCGGTATCTGGCACTACTTTGACTTGGGCGTGACGATGCCCGTCTATTATGACCAGTTTAACGCTGAAGGTGTTTATAGCGACGGTACCGGTGGTGCTGTTGTTCCGAATACCAAGGTCGGCTATGTGGGTAACCTCAAGGTGGACATGAAGGCCCGTTTCCCGCTGCCCGAAGACCAGGTGTTCGACGTTGCCGTGTTTGGCGGTGTCGCTGTCGGAACGGCCAATAA